>CATKEA010000274.1 GCA_949746915.1 uncultured Bacilli bacterium | reverse complement strand
CATATTTTGATTTAGACACTACGATAAGATATGATTATAGTTTTATAAAAGAAATAATTAATGAATTTAAATATGATTTACCATTTTTAGAAAGAGTTTTAGAAGATATAAATAAAAATGTAAAAGAAGATTGGACACTCGAGTTTAATATTCAGTATATTCACTTACTTGAAGGGTTAAAACAATATGATATTAAAGGATATTTAACAAATGAGTCAATAATACCTATAGATTTAAAACTTAATGTATATAAAATAATCATTTCTACACAATGTAATATTTTTATGGATAACTTAGAAAAGGCAATAAATGAAGAAAATGCTAGCATTGTAGGAATGGGATTTCTTATAGTTCAGGATATGTTTAACTATAGTGAAATTATTCAAAATTATTATGCAGAAGAATTTATTAGAAAGATTTTTCAAAATCCATCAATAGAAACTTACTTACATCAAAATTTTAAAGGATTTGAAGACATAGAGAAAAATGGACTTACAACATTTATTATAAATTACATAGCACTAAGCGATGAATCATTAGCCTACTATGTTATAAATCATTCTGAAGTTTTGGGTGAAATACGCTATGCTTTGGATTGTATAAAATCAAGTTGGCAATCCTATATAGCTTCTGAACAAAATGATATTTTTTCTGCAATTAGTGAAGATGTGTTTAATTATATTCAAAATCATAAAACCACAGATAAAAATAGTGATATAGCTGATAATATTGAAAGAATTTGGGAAGCCGCATATTATGCTGCGTACAAACTTGGCATTTTTGAAGACTTCTTTAACAATGCGGTTTCACCTAATTCAGAATACATGGAAGAATTGAGAGATAGTTTTGATGAATTTAATCTTGAAGAAAAAAGTTACAATTTTAAAAGAGATTATAAATCAATAAAAGAACTTATGCAATCGCATATTAATAAAGTAACAGATTTAAGTTATCAATTAGTACTACAAAAAAAAGATGATAAAAAGCGTTAAAGCCTTGATATCATCTCTTTTTTTGTCTTGAATAATCTTAATTATAAATGGCTTAAGTTTTAGATATTACCTCATATAATATGTTATAAGTAAAAGGATAACTAAATAATAAAAGACCATAATTGAATATTGGTACTAACTTTGGTATATATGGTTTTACAATACCGAAACAATGATTAGAAGAGCAAGAAGAATAATATGTCTGCCTATGATTACAACGATACCATTACATATAGTACACATCTCATAAAATAATCATCTGTTTCTATGCTAAACCAGAAAAAGTGAAATCTAAATTTTAAATTCCAACATCAAAAAGTCCTCCTTTCTAGAAAGAGAACTTATAGTTTCACATAAAATAAAAACTCACGAACTTCAATTAGTCCGCAAGTTGTTTTCAAATGGAGGGCCTAGTCGGATTTGAACCAACGCTCAGGGAGTTGCAGTCCCGTGCCTTACCACTTGGCTATAGACCCATTTATTAAAATATATGAAAATAACCACTTACATATTCATTTTATCTAAAAAAAAATAAATTGTCAATCAAAATTTAAAGCTATAATAAATAATATTAAAAATACCAGAAATTGTCATAAAATGTTGCTAATCACAAAAGCTTAGTATATAATATTATGTGATAATCATTATCATTAAGGAGTAAATGTGAAATCAAGAAATACCAAACAAAAAGAACTTATTTTGGAAGTATTAAAAAATACTAAAATGCATCCAACAATTTATGAACTAGCTGATATGATAGCTACAAAAGATTCAACAATAGGACAGGCAACAATTTATAGGAATATCAAAAAGTTTGTAAATGATGGTATTATTTATGTGGTAAAAACAAAAAATGGCATAGATCGTTATGACTATTATAATAATCACATTCACTTTGAATGTTTAACTTGTGGAACTATATATGATATATATGATGAAAAAATCTTTAAAATACTTCAAAAAAAGTTTCAAAATAACGAATTAAATATTCAAAATTATAATATTACTTTAGATGGTTATTGTAAAAGCTGTCAAAAATGATAAGTATAACATTAATCTAGATTGATAATGATGATTAAATAATATAATTGAAAAGAGGATTTAAAATGGATTACGAAAAATTAAAAGATTCAAAAACATATCAAAATTTAATGACTGCTTTTGCAGGAGAAAGCCAAGCAAGAAATAAATATACTTACTATGCATCACAAGCAAAAAAAGATGGATATGAGCAATTAGCAGCTATT
>CATKEA010000273.1 GCA_949746915.1 uncultured Bacilli bacterium | reverse complement strand
ATAAAATGATTAAAAATTTAACTTTGATTATAATTATGAGTTTATTTATATTGAGTCCGATAGTAGTAAATGCTGAGGTAACAGATATCAGTATTTCTGGGACTAGAAAAATGAAAATAGGAGAGTCTCAAAAGCTTACAACTGAGGTAAAAAAAACTGATGATGATACTAATACTTATAATGTTTTATTTTCATCTAGTGCAACGGATATAGTTACGGTTGATGCAGCTGGTAAAGTTACTGCTATAAAAGGTGGTACAGCATCAATTATTATACAAGTTGAAAATACATCTATTCAGAAGACATTTGAAATTGTTGTTGAAGATGAACAATCAATTGCACCAATATTATCTAGTGACAATACATTAAAGAGTTTATCAGTTGAAGGGTATGAGCTTGATAAAGAATTTGATAAAGACGAAACAAAATATGAAGTAACAATTCCAGCAACTGTGAAATCTTTAAAGCTTAAATATGAAAAGAATGATTCAAAGGCTAAAGAAATGATTACTGGAAATAGCAGTTTGAAGGATGGGGACATAATTAGAATTGTTGTGACAGCAGAAGATGGAACTACTAAGACTTATGAAATAAAAGTCAACAATGAAAAAATAAATTTAAATTTAAGTTCAATTAAAGTGTTGGGGCAGTCATTGAATGAAACATTTAAATCATCACAAACTAGATATACTTTAACAGTTGCTTATGAAATATCTGCTTTGAGTATTGAGGCTAAATGTGAAGATCCAAAAGCTAAAGTAGAAATTTCTGGTAATGAAAGTCTTAGTGTTGGTACTAATACTGTTACTATTACAGTAAAAGCGCAAGACTCTAACGATAAGAAAGTATATACGATTTTAGTTACTAGAGAAAAAGAAACAGACAATAATAAACCAACAACTAGCGGAAGTACTTCAACAATAACATCTGATTCTTCAACATCTAATGGTAATTCTGGTGGAAGTACTGCTACTGGTGGTGGTAGTTCTAATATGGCAAAATATGTTTTAGTTACTATTGGTTGTTTAGTTTTATTTGCAATAGGTGGTATTGGAATATATTTTTATGTAAAAACAGCAGAGCCTAAAGCAAATAAAGGTAAAAAGAATAAGAAAAATGTTTCTACTTCACAAAAAAGAATAGTGGAAACAGAAGAAGTTGTTGAAGAAAAAAGTATATATGATTATGAAGAAGAAACATATAATGATGATTTAGAGGATACAAAAGAGTTTAATAAAGAAGAGTTAACGAGAGCTTCTAAGACTTCTTCAACACCAAGTTCTAATAGTTATAAATATGATGATGATGTTTTGAAAGATATAGAGGATTTATTTGAAGATTAAGTGAGTACTGGTACCAGCTTGGTATCAGTTTTTATATAGAATAAAGCCTTGATTGTTGTTTTATTATTATTTTCGATTTTAATATAAATGAATTTTGTTTTACTTCTTTAGTTATATTTTGTTGTGAAATTTTTAATTCATGATATAATAATAAAAGCAAGGAGTATTTAACTTCTTAATACGGAGTGTGAAAATATGATATTTAATAAAGGTAAAGTAGACGAAGATATAGAAAAGAAAATTGTTGATAGTATTAGGAGTCTTGGACTTGATATGATTAATAAGGCTGGAAGTGGTCATCCTGGTATTGTTCTTGGGGCTGCTCCTATATTGTATACATTGTATGGGAAGCATTTGAATATTAATCCAGAAGAGCCTAATTGGTATAATAGAGATCGTTTTATTATGTCTGCTGGACATGGTTCAGCTTTGTTGTATGCCACTTTATTTACTGCTGGATATGATATTTCGATTGATGATTTAAAACAGTTTAGAATGATTAATTCTAAAACTCCAGGTCATCCTGAATGTGGAATTACTCCTGGGGTTGATATGTCAACAGGTCCATTGGGACAAGGTTTTGCTTCTTCTATTGGAATGGCTATAGCAGAAGAGTATACTAGAAATTATTTTAAAAGTAAGAAGAATAGTTTAGTTGATTATCATATCTATGTGTTATGTAGTGATGGAGATTTAATGGAAGGAATTAGTTATGAGGCAGCAAGTTTAGCTGGTACTTTAAAGCTATCAAAACTTATTGTGTTATATGATTCTAATAATGTTTCTCTTGATGGTAGTTGTAATAAAGTGTTTAATGAAGATGTAGCTAATCGTTTTCTTAGTATGGGATGGAATGTTATAACTGTAGAAGATGGAGAAAATTTAGAAAATCTTAATGATGCGATAACTAAAGCTAAGTCATTTACAGATAGACCAACATTAGTTGAAATAAAAACAGTTATTGGTAAGTATTCTAAAAATGAAGGCTCTAATAAAGCTCATGGGACACCACTTGATAAAGAAGATTTAGAAAATGTTAAAGAAAAATTAAATGTTCGAAATATTCCTTTTACTATTTCTCATGATGTTGTAAGTACTTTCCAAAATATGATAAATGATCGTGTTAAACGTAAATATAAAAAATGGCAAAATGAGTATAGTAAACTTGATGATGAAACTAAAAAGGAATTTACTAAATTGATTGAGTTGGATTTATCGCAGAAGGTAAATAGTATTGATTATAAATTTCCTGAAAATAATATAGAGTCTTTAAGAATTACTTCTGGGAAGGTGCTTAACTCGATTGCTAAAGATAATCCATTATTTATGGGAGGTTCAGCTGATGTATCTCTTAGTACTAAAACATATTTAGATGACGCTTTAGATTTTTCTTTCGAGAATCGTTTAGGTAGAAATATTTTATTTGGTGTTAGAGAACATGCTATGGGTGCTATTGCTAATGGACTTGTTCTTTCAGGAATAAGACCATTTGTATCTACATTTTTACCTTTTGCTGATTATATGAAACCAGCTATTAGAATGGCAGCTTTAATGAAATTACCTGTTATTTATATTTTTACACATGATTCGATAACAGTTGGAGAGGATGGGCCAACGCATCAAGCTGTAGAACAACTTGCAATGTTGAGAAGCATTCCTAATTTAGAAGTGTATCGTCCAGCTGATGCAAACGAGGTAATTGGTGCTTATAAGGTTGTTATGGCTAGAACAGAGGGACCTTCTGCTATTATACTTAGTAGAAATGATGTTAAGATTCAAGAAAATACTAGTGTAAAAGATGTTGCACTTGGGGCATATATCATTAAAAAAGAAGAAAAAGATCTTCATGGTATTATTCTTTCGTGTGGTGAAGATGTTGCAGTTGCTTTAGAAGTACAAGAAAAATTACAAGCAAAAGGATTAGGAATTCGTGTTGTTTCTGTTCCATCTATTGAAAAATTTTTAAGGCAGAAACAATCTTATCAGGATGAAATTTTACCAAAAGGTGTAAAGGTTATTGCTATAGAAAGTGGTAGTCCATATTCTTGGTATGGTTTTGTTTCTTCAAAAGAATGCGTAATTGCTGTTGATGATTTTGGACTATCTGCTAAAAAAGAAACTTTAGTAAAAAAATTTGGACTTGATTCTACTACAGTAGCTTTAAAAATAGAAAAGCTTCTAAAATAATTTAAAATACGACAAAATAAGACATAATATGTTTCTATAATTATCTATAAGAGGTGATTATTTTGAGAAACTATTATGTTTTTAAATTCAAGGAAGAATATGTTAATCTTTATTATGATTATCCATCTAGTTTATTTCATATTTTAAGTAGTTTGTATTCTTTGAATCCAAAAAATAGTAGTTATGGTTTTACAATGTTTAGTCAATTAGTTGATAAAATAGAAAAAGAGGAATTGGATCGTAAAATATATGTTAAATATCATAGGGAAGTATCCTACTCAAAACAAAAAAATGAACATATAATTAATAACTTTTATCACGATGAAATTAGTGTTTTAACTGTTAAAAATAGTTATATTTTAATAAATACTAATAGGAATACATCATCATTTTTTAAAATTTTATCGAATTATTCAAGGAATTATTTTGCTTGTGATTTCATTAATCATGATTATTTTTGGATAAAAGACATAAAAATGCTTGTATAACGCATAATGTTATAGTAGAATAAAGCTAAGGAGTTGATATAAATGGAAATGTTTTTAGATATATTAAAAGTTTTAGGAATTCTTTTGGTTGGTGCTGTTATTGGGTTCTTTTTGGCAAGATATTGGATGATGAAATATATGAAAAAAAATCCTCCAATTAATGAAGAGATGATTAAAGCGCTTATGACACAAATGGGAAGGAAACCTTCGCAAAAACAAGTTAATCAAATGATGAAATCTATGAATAAGTATATGTAGTGTTGGAAACTTTGAAATATGCAAAAGCATATTTTTTCTTTTTATTAAGATAAAATTAGATAGGTTTTAATATTGGTGTTAGATAAATATATTTTGAATAGTTTGCAAATAATGGAAACTATGATATACTTTATATATTGTATTAGAATAGTGGAGGGCTAAATAATGATTGATGCCAGGAGTGTAAATAAGAATATTTTTAGAGAGTATGATATTAGAGGGGGTTATCCGACTGATTTAAATAAAGATGTAGCTTTTTTGATTGGAAGAGCTTATGGTAGTTATATTAGAAGATTTAACCAAACTGATTGTGTTATTGGACATGATAACAGACATTCATCACCAGAACTTACAGAGAATCTTATAGAGGGAATAAAGTCAACAGGTACACATGTGTTAAATATTGGACTTGTTACAACACCAATGTATTATTATGCATGTATAAAAACAGGTATCCCTGCTGGTATTATGGTAACTGCAAGTCATAATCCAAAAGATGATAATGGTTTTAAAATGAGTTTTAATGAAAAGGGTAATGCTCGTGGTGAAATGATTAGAGATTTTTATAATTTTATGCTTAATGGAGAGTTTTTAGATGGTGATGGAATAATATCATTTATGGATATTACAGAAGACTATTATCAATTACTTTTAGATAGTGTTGATATGGGAGAAAAACGGTTGAAAGTTATAATTGATTGTGGTAATGGAACAACGTCGCTTTTCGCACCAGAAATATTTACTTATGCTGGTTTTACTCCAATTGTTCTTTATGGTGAAAGTGATCCAGATTTCCCAAATCATCATCCTGATCCATGTGTTGAAGAAAATCTTCGTGTTTTAAAATTTGCCGTAAAAAATTTTAAAGCTGATATTGGTATTGCTTTTGATGGTGATGGTGATAGGGTTGGAATAGTTGATGAAAATGGTAATATGATACCAGCTGATAAATATATGATTATTATTATTAGAGACTTAATAAAGAAGTATCAAAATAAGAAATATTTATATGATGTGAAATGTAGTAAATCTTTAACTGATGAGATTAATAAACTTGGTGGTTATGGAGAATGCTATAGAACTGGTAATTCATATACAAAAGCAAGATGTGTAGAAGGTGATTTTATTTTTGGTGGAGAATATTCAGGACATGTATTCTTTCGAGATAAATTTCCAGGTTTTGATTCTGGAATTTATGCGGGACTTAGGCTTATTGAAATTCTTAGTAAGACAGATAAAAAACTTAGTGAATTGTTAGATGGAATCAATCATTATGTTTCAACACCAGAGTTAAAATTTCCATCAACGGATGAGAAAAAATTTGAAGTTGTTGCTAAGGTTAAAGAGTATGCTATTAGTAAAAATTATCAAATAAATGATATAGATGGTGTTAGAATTACCTTTGATGATGGATGGGCATTAGTTAGATGTAGTAATACTGGACCTAATATTACAGCAAGATTTGAAGCAACTACTGATAGTAGATTACAAGAAATTGAAAAAGAATTTACTGAATTAGTCGAAAAATATAATAGATAATTTTTTGAAATTGCAAATTTTATAAAGGAATAGGGAGATTGTTTTTTATGAATAGTAAAACTAAAAGTGTATTGATTGTTATAGTTGTTATGGCAATAATTTGTTTATGTTCTGGTGGAATATTAATGATTGTAAATAAATCTAGTGATTCTAGTGTTTCAAATGGTGATAACAGTGGTAGTAATACAAATAAGGTATATGATGGTACAAAAGAAATCGGAAGTCCGATAGAAGTTACTATAAATGAAATACCATATCCTGAAACAGTTGGAGATATGCATAGCTATCAAATCGGAGAAGATGTTTGGTATTATAATTTGGACTCTGAGGGAAATGCAATTAATATTTATGCTAATGGTAATTTTACTGGGGATGTTATATTACCTAGTGAACTGGATGGTCATAAGGTTATATCAATAGGAAAAAATCTGGTAGATAATAAAACTACATTGTTTTACACATCAATAGGTGGAGAACATTACTGGAAAAATATAACTTCTGTGACAGTTCCTGATGGTGTAAAATATATTAATAGTGGTGCTTTTTATGGATTGGATAATCTTAAAAAAATTTCTTTGCCAGATTCTATAATTTATATTGGTGATAATGCATTTTCTTATTGTAGTAATTTATCATCTATTAATAGTGAAATAGAAGGAAAGATAGTAATGCCTAAAGGATTAATATATTATGGTGAGTCATTATTTAGAGCTAATAAGAAAATTAATTCTTTTGAGTTTCCAGATCAGATAAATTATATACAAGCTTGGACATTTTACGAAACTGCTGGTTTTTCGGATTTAGTAATTGGAAAACAATTTATGTATATATGTAATAATGCTTTTAATTCTTCTTCAATTAAATCTTTGGTGATAGAAGATGGGGTTGAAATGATAGACATTGGTGCTTTTCAGATGAATAAGCAATTAGAAAAAGTAATTATGGCAGATTCTGTTATTCGTATTGGAACTGATGCATTTAATTTGTGTGTTACACTAACTGATTTTAAATACGATGGGAAATTGACTTATATTGGAAAAAATGTTTTTGGCTATACAAAAGTTACTGATATAATAAAAAATCATCAATTACCAAATAGTTAGTAAAAATTTAATTGTTATTATAAATTGGAATTGAGTAGGAAGTAGTGTTTGTGATACTACTTTCTATTTTTGTAAATAAATTTTTAGGATTTATTAGAATGGTTATTAAGAAATTTTAAAGATTATTATTAATTGAATAGTAGAGTGATACTAAATATTTAAAAAATATTGGTGTGAAAAGATGATTGATAAAATGATAAATAATAAAAATGGTTTTAACTTATAATAAAAAAGATGTAAAAATATTGTCACTCTTCTTTTTTTTAGTTATAATATCTGTTATAATGAACTAGGAGATGATTAGAATGGCAGTAAAATATGATGCGAATTCAATTAAGATACTAGAAGGTCTTGAGGCAGTTAGAAAAAGACCAGGTATGTATATTGGATCAACAGATAAAAGAGGATTACATCATCTTGTTTGGGAGATTGTTGATAATGCTATAGATGAAGCTATCAATGGTTTTGGAGATTATATAAAAATAACAATTCATAAAGATAAATCAATTAGTGTTGAAGATCATGGGCGTGGAGTTCCAACTGGAACTCATGAATCTGGTAAGTCAGCTCCTGAGGTTATATATACTGTTCTACATGCTGGTGGTAAGTTTGAAGAGTCTGGATATAAAGTGTCTGGAGGGCTTCATGGTGTAGGTGGAAGTGTTGTTAATGCCCTTAGTAAATGGATGGAAGTTACAATCAAGAACGATAAAGCTGAATGGTATATTCGCTTTGAAGATGGTGGTAAAGTTGCAGTTCCATTAAAACAAATTGGTACTACAGCTAAAACAGGAACAACAGTTAGATTTTTGCCAGATGATGAAATTTTTTCAACAACTAATTTTTCATATACAACAATTTGCGAAAGAATGCAAGAGTCAGCATTTTTACTTAAAGGATTAACTATTGAAGTAGTGGATGAGGAAGATAATCGAAGCGATAAATTTTATTATGAAAAAGGTCTTTCGCAATTTGTAGAATATTTAAATGAGGGGAAAAATACTCTTCATAGTATTTTGGCATTTGAAGGTATTAAAGATAAAATAGAAGTTGATATTGCTATGCAGTATACTGATACTTATAATGAAAATATTATATCGTTTGTAAATAATGTAAAAACAAGTGATGGTGGTAGTCATGAAGTTGGATTTAAAACTGCTTTAACTCGAGCTTTCAATGACTATGCTAAAAATAATGGTTATATTAAGGGAAAAGAAAAAGCGTTTGAAGGTAGCGATGTGCGTGAGGGGTTAACAGCAATTATTTCTTTAAAGATACCTGAGGCGTTACTTCAATTTGAAGGACAAACTAAAGGAAAACTTGGTACGCCACAAGCTAGAACAGCAGTTGAAACAGTAGTAGGTGAAAAATTACAATTTTTCTTAGAAGAAAATAAGAAAATTGCAACTGATATTATTGATAAATCATTAAAAAGTAAGATGGCTCGTGAAGCTGCTCGTAAAGCTAGAGAAGAGGCACGTAAAGGAAAAACAAAAAATCCTAAGGAACGTGCATTATCTGGTAAGCTTACACCAGCACAATCTAAGGATAAAACACATAAAGAATTGTTTTTGGTAGAAGGAGATTCTGCAGGTGGTTCTGCAAAACAAGGAAGAGATCGTCGTTTTCAAGCGATACTTCCACTTAGAGGTAAAGTAATAAATACAGAGAAAGCAAGAATGGAAGATATTTTAAAGAATGAAGAAATAAATACAATGATATATACCATTGGTGCTGGAGTTGGTTCTAATTTTGATATTAATGATGCAGAGTATTCAAAAGTAATAATAATGACTGATGCTGATGATGATGGGGCACATATTCAATGTCTTTTATTAACTTTTTTTTATCGTTATATGCGACCACTTATTGAAGCAGGACGTCTTTATATAGCATTACCACCACTTTTCTTAATTAAAAGTGGTAAGGAAAAATTATATGCTTATACTGTAGAAGAAATGAAAGAGTTGTCTAAAGGTAAGAAATGTGATATTCAAAGATATAAAGGACTTGGTGAAATGAATGCTGATCAATTAGCAGAAACTACTATGAATCCAGGTACTAGAAGTTTAATTAGAGTTAATATAGAAGATGCTTTACTTGCTGAAAAAAGAGTAAGTGTACTTATGGGGGATAGTGTTGAGCCACGTAAAGAATGGATTGAAGAAAATGTAGAATTTTCACTTGAGGATGATTATAAAATAGGATAGAAAGTAGGTAGTAATATGGCATTAAATAATGAAGATACATATAATTTGCTAAGGGAGATAAATGAATATGGAGCTACTATTTTCTATATGTTAGAAAATGATAAAATGAAACTTTCTGATATTGAAAATATCTTATTTAAGCCAAGTATAGATCAGATAATGCTTCTTTTTCCAAAATTTATAAAGAAGATTAAAGTGGCATATATAGAACAGGCTAGAGAAGTTTATGGAGATTCTTTTACTAAACTTGATTGTGTAGATAGAATAATAAAAAAAGATAATGATAAACATATTCATTTAAAAGAAATTAGAGATATTGTTTATTTAGATAAAAAATTAGATGAGTTAATTAAGGATTCTACATATATTAAGGCATTTAATTTGCATTATACATATAAGATAATTGAGAAATTGGAAGAGGAAAATAAAAGAGCTTTTTTATCAATTAGAGAAACAATTAAATTGTATAAAGTTGCCTGTAGTGTTCTTATAGATGAATGTGATAAAGAAATTGGTAGAAATATAGATAGTTATTATATTAGTAGTATTGCCAATTAATAAGGAGATGATATTTTATGAAAAAGAATGTGACAACTCAAGAAGTGATTGAAAAAATAATTGATTTCTCCTTAGAAGAAATAATGGGAGAACGTTTTGGGCGATATTCAAAATATATTATACAGGATCGAGCAATTCCAGATGTTAGAGATGGTCTTAAACCAGTTCAAAGAAGAATATTATATTCAATGTATCGTGAAAAACATACTTATGATAAACCATATGTTAAGAGTGCTAGAAGTGTTGGAGATATTATGGGTAAATATCATCCACATGGGGATTCTTCTATTTATGATGCGATGGTTCGTATGAGTCAGTGGTGGAAACAGAATACTGTTTATATAGATATGCATGGTAATAATGGTTCTATGGATGGAGATAGTCCAGCAGCTATGCGTTATACTGAGGCTCGTCTTTCAAAGATTAGTAATGAATTACTTAGAGATATTGATAAAGATACGATTGCTTGGGCGCCGAACTTTGATGATACATTACCAGAACCAACGGTTTTACCAGCAAGGTATCCTAATTTAATTGTTAATGGTTCTACTGGTATTTCAGCGGGGTATGCGACTAATATTCCACCACACAATTTAGGAGAAATAATAGATGCAACTATTAAAAGAATTGATTCTCCTAATTGTCGATTAGAAACAATAATGGATATTGTAAAAGGACCTGACTTTCCAACTGGAGCTATAGTTGAAGGAATTGATGGTATTAGAAGTGCTTATGAAAATGGTCGTGGGCGAATTATAATTAAATCGAGATGTTCTTTTGTTGAAAATAAAAAAGATTTGGCATTAATTGTTACAGAGATACCTTTTGAAGTTAATAAGGCACAATTAGTTCGTAAAATAGATGAAATTAGAATAGATAAAAAGATTGAGGGTATTATTGAAGTTAGGGATGAATCAGATAAAGATGGTCTTAGAATTGCAATTGATTTGAAGCCTGATTGTAATCGTGAATTAGTATTAAATTATTTACTTAAAAATACAGATTTACAAGTAACATATAATTTTAATATGATAGCAATTGATAATCGCAGACCAAGACAGCTTGGACTTTTAGATATTTTAGATGCATATATTAAATTTCAAAAAGAAGTTATTACTAAACGTACTAATTTTGATTTATTAACAGCAAAAGCTCGACTTCATATAGTTGAGGGTCTTATTAAATGTCTTTCTATTTTAGATGAAGTCATTAGAGTAATTCGCGCTAGTAAAAATAAGAGTGATGCTAAAGTTAATTTGGTTAATGAATTTCAATTTACTGAATTGCAAGCAGAAGCAATTGTTACATTACAATTATATAAGTTAACCAATACAGATGTAACTTTACTTGAGGAAGAGTTAAGAAATCTTAATGAACTTGTTTCAAAATTACAATTGATATTAGATGATGAAGATGTGCTTCGTAATGTTATGAAAGATGAGTTACGTAGTGTTAGAAAAGAATATCAAACTCCAAGACTTACTGATATAAAAGATGAGATAACTGAGATTAAGATTGATACAACTGTTATGATACCTAAGGAAGATGTTATTGTAATGGTTACTAAAGATGGCTATGTAAAAAGAACTAGTATTAGAAGTTATCAGGCTTCTACGGATGAAGCTATTTTGAAAGATGGCGATTATGTTCTTGGTTTATTTGAAATAAATACGTCTAATACAATTTTGTTATTTACTAGTTTAGGTAATTATTTATATGTTCCAGTTCATACAATACCTGATTTGAAATGGAAAGAACTTGGTAAACATATTAGTAATATTGTAAAATTAGAGGAAAATGAGGAAATAATTAGTGTTATTCCTGTTAGTGATTTTAATATACCAATAAATATTGTGATTGCAACAAGAGATGGTATGATTAAACGTACTGTATTGAAAGAATTTGAAGTTAGTCGTTATTCTAAAGCTATTACTTGTATGAAACTAAAAGATAGTGATAAGGTTATTATGGCTTGTATGGATCAGTTTAATGATATATTTATTGCTACTCATATGAATTATGGTTTATGGTTTGAACTTGCTGATATACCAATTGTTGGTCTTAAGACAAGTGGTGTTAAAGCTATAAAACTTAATGCTGGTGATAAGGTAGTTAGTGTTTCTAATTTTGATGCTTTGAAAGATGAGTACTTGACAGTTTTTACTGATAGAAAGACAGCTAAAAGAGTAAAACTTAGTGAGTTTGATAAAACTTCAAGAGCAAGACGTGGGCTTTTATTACTTAGAGAAGTTAAGACAGCACCTTATAGAACATTTAAAGCTTGTGTTTTTGAGAATAGATGTTTAATAGGTATTAAGACTGATGGAATAAAAACTATTAAAATTAGTGAGATTCCTATTTTGGATAGATATTCAACTGGATCTTTATTTGTTAAAGAAAATATAAAGGATGTCTTCAAGATAATAGATCTTACTAAAAAAAGCGAACTTTTGATGTTTGATGAACCTACAGAAAAAGAAATTTTGGAAAAAACGATAGTTGATATTGATACTATTCCAATTGAAGAAGCTATTAAGAGTGTTGAAAAAGAAAAGAAGGAAGAAAAGGTAAAAACGATACCTAAAGAAAAAGTTTCGTTGAAAGAGATAGATGATCGATTGATGACTATTGATGACTTTCTTGATTTTTAAAGAATAGTTTTAATGTTGGTATTAATATAAATGTTTAGAGATAAATATAAAGAGGGCTAGAGATAGTTCTCTTTAAGTTATAAATTAGAAATTATTATTAAGTTTTGATATATTTATTATTAAGTAAGTAAAAATATGTATTTAAGAAATATCTTTT
>CATKEA010000272.1 GCA_949746915.1 uncultured Bacilli bacterium | reverse complement strand
TTTACATTTTTGCTCATTCTGTATCCTTCTTTACCACAAACAGTACATACGAAAGTTTTATTTTGTCTATTTCCTACTTTTGCCACAATAATCCCTCCTTGTTTCCTATATGCAATTATATCAAAGAATATGTAAAAATGCAAAAACTTTTTTGCTCATTTTTGGAAAATATTTCAGTATTTAGCTATTTTCTTGCAATTCGAAGTATTTATTACTAACATTGCGAGCTATCCTTCTATTAACATAACTTATAAAACTAGAATTATTTTCATAGTGCGAAACATCAGGAGTTATAACTGCAATTGACATTTTCGGATTTATACTTGGTGAGTAACCAACGAAGGCATTTGATATAGTGCCAGTATCAATTTTACCATCTCCATCAGTATCTATAAAAGTCTCACTTGTTCCGGTTTTTCCTGCGGCATCTCTATCTCGCCCCATGACTCCTTTACCATAACCATAATCCATTACAGCTTTAAAGCCTTCTTGGACACGACTTAAATATTCTGGTTTTGTTTCTACTTCAGCTTGTAAAACTGGTTCTATTTTCTTTTTTAAACTTCCTATTTCTTCTGTACTACTAGAGTTTCTTATTTCTTTTAAAAAATGTGGCCAATATTTTTTTCCATTACTTGCCATTGTATTTATATACTGTGATAGCTGTATTGGAGTGTATGAATCATATTGTCCCATTGCAAAATTAAGAAGATATTCAGGTTTAGTGCTAGTGCCAATGTATCCTAAGCTTTCAACAGGCAAGTCAATGTTTGTTTTTCCTCCTAAACCAAATTCACTAAATGTTTTTCTATAAATCTCAAAAGCCTTGTCATCTATAGTTAGCGGTTTATTATAACTATAATTTCCCTTACCTACTCGCATTGCTATTTTAAATTGATAAACATTTGAAGAATAAGCTAAGGCATCAATATCATTTAATTTTCCATAAGCATGTGATGAGCATTTTTGAGGGATTGATTTGATTTTTATGCATTCATCTGTCAGCACTTCTCCCATTTGAACAGCATTTTGATTATAACCGACCAGCATAGAAGCTCCTTTAACGACACTTCCTGGTGTAAATGGATCTGTTACTATTCCACTTGTAACATCTACTGTTAAATAATCATTATTATTCTTTACTAAGCTCTGACCTGATACTGCTAATATTTCTCCAGTATTTGGTTCTTGGATAATAACGTATGTTTTGTTTAAATATTTGGTATTTTCTTCTGATTTGGCTCTTATCAAATCTTCTTTTATTATTGCTTCAACTTCTTTTTGTAGATTTATATCTATTGTTAAAACAATATCATTTCCCCGTTTAGCAGAAGTTAATTTTTCTAATTTAGTAGAACTTTTTTTGAGATAAGATGCTTTGGTCCCTTTTAAAATCTCTTCATATTGTTTTTCTAAATAACTTATACCTACTTTATCTGTTAAAGCATAACCTTTTTTTAAATATTCTTCTTTTTCCTCTTCATATAATCCATTTGAAATATTTCCTAGTAACAATCTAAAAGTATCACCATATGGATAACTTCTTTCCCATTCTAATTTTGTTTTGAAGCCTTTAAAATTATTAGTATTTAATGTAAAGGTTACATATTCTTCATCTGTAACATCTTTGTCTTTAATTATTTTCTCATCGTATGAATAGCCTTTGTTCATCAAATAATATAAGTAAGCAGCTTTTTTATCAGTATCATTGTATTGTGATAATTCTAAAACTGTAATTCTAGATATTTTCAAATTATCAATGTCAGCATTTGATAATTTTCTAGCTTTGTAAAGTTTCCATTCCTCATTAGTTATTTTACTATTACAATGTTCTTTATTATTTACTAAATAAAACTCTTTTAAGTTTCTTTCAGTTAATTTTTGATATTGGATATTTAGATATTTACTTACTGTATAAGCTAAATCTATTTCTTCTTTAGTGGTTATATTTTTTGATTTCTCATAAAAAATAACAGGAACACTAACATTGTCTACGATAATATTATAATTTCTATCATAAATTCTTCCTCTTGGAGCTGATGATTTATATACAACACTTGAGGTTAAATCTTCTAGTTTTTCTTTATATATTTTTCCTTTACTTATGAATGTATAAGTCATAAAACTAAAAATAAAAATAAAAGCAGTTACAATAATTAATTTAAAAATATCTATTTTTTTATTTATTTTACTATTCATATTTTTCACCATTAATATTATGTACATATTTAATTAAAAATTGCATAAATTATTATGGAGGATATTATGTATAAAAATTTGATAAAAAAAT
>CATKEA010000271.1 GCA_949746915.1 uncultured Bacilli bacterium | reverse complement strand
ATATATTTATTAATTATAGTATATCATAATATTTGTTATCTTGTATGATTTTAACTAAAATATTGTCAATTAGACATATTTTTAAATCATTCTACTATAAATTATGCCTATAAGTAAATTTGTTGCTGTCCTATTCAAGAAAACTATTTAAAATATTAGTTACTTGATCAATTGCTTCTAAATACGCATAGTGTGTATATCCTTCTAATTCAATTAATGCTCCATCTTGAAGTAATTTTTCTAATTCCCTAGCATCTTCAATTGGTGCTGCTTCATCATTTGTTCCCCATATTAATAATGTTGGAACTTTTATTTTCTTTGCATCATTACTCAAATCCTGATTTACAACTTTTACTAAAATTTCTCGCATAATTGGACTTGCATTCTTATAATCTGTTGAACCTAAGTAATTCTTGGCTACCTCTGATATTTTTTTTAGACCTGGTAGTTTTTTCATTGCTTTATATAAATCTGTTTTTTTAGATTTAATCTCTTTTCTGATACATGGACTTCCAAATAGAATAAGTTTCTCAACTGAATATTTAGCAGAATAACAAATAGCGACTCTTCCACCGAATGAATGACCAATTAGTGTTGGATTCTTAACACCTAAACTAGTTAATAGTATTTCTAAAAGATTAGAATAATCATATATTGTATATGCTGTAGTTGGTTCTTCACTGTGGCCAAAACCAGGAAAATCTAAAATTGTTATTCGATATTTATCTTTAAATCTGTTAGCTAGAGGTAACATCATTTCAATATTTTGACCCCAACCATGTAAAAACACAAGATCCTTTCCTGTACCAAATTGTTGGTAGTTTATTTTTATATCATTTATTTTTTTTATCATTTATTTCACCTTTATTATTATATCATGTTATTTCTAATTCTCATTATATTTTATTAGATTACTAAATAATGCCTACTATTTAGTATGTACAGTAGGCATATAATTATAGTTACTTTAAAACTTAAATGAAGCAAACTCAAGATTAATAGAAACATTTTTTGATGTAATTAACTTTATTGCTTGTATTTCTTTCTTTTTGTTTTCTAGTTTAAATATTACTTCTACTTTCTCTTGCTTTTCAAGATACGAGTATAACTCCTGAGAAGTTATGACTGTAGTAGAAAGTGCTAATCTAATTTTTTGATTTTTTAATAAATTTAATTTGCAAGTATCGTTATCACAAACAGTATTTTCATCATTTAAAAACTGTGCTATATGTGAAAGAATATTTGCTGGATCTATTAAATCAATATTTTTACTACTTTCATCTCCACCATAGATATTACTAGCTAATAAATTATTTTCATAATAGATATTCTGTTTATATCTTTGTTCTGCTAATTCAAAAATATATTCTATATCTATTGGTTGAGTTTCAGAATCTTTATAAATTAGTCCTCTAAAATAATTAAATTCCTTAGTTTTTCTAATATTTCCAGTTACAGATATACTTTTTTCTGAATCTTTCATATAAAGTTTTAAATTATAAGAAGAAGCATTAGTCATATTGCTAACTATATCTTTTAAATTAATAGTAAGAGCATTTGTCTTTTTTTGTGGTTTAAAATTTAAAATGATTAGTCCTGTTAATATCAAAGTAAGTCCTAAAATGATAATGATAATTATTTTTTTTATATTTTTCATAATTATTCTCCTTATCCTTGTTTAGTTTGTACTTCTCTAGTAGAACTTGCTGTTACTTTATTACTACTCCAAGCACTCCATGGTCCATAGCATTTACCTCCTGATAATGTCCATCCAGAGTCACAGGTCGTTGTTTTCTTTTCACAACCAGTAATATTTGCATTTTTATCAACAATTATATCTTCCATACTATCACAATATTTATAGGTACCAGAACTACAACTTGGTGTATTTTTATTAGTTGTGGTTATAACCTTTGTACCATATTGTGTACATATTTTCATTCCTGACACAGTAGTATAGGCTACACATTTATTGTAATCTGGAACAGTACTTGTTATTGTGTATTCACTTGGAACACATTTGTAACTGCTTTTTGAGCTAGTATAACTAGTATCGTGTAACAACTCACAACTTGGAAAATCAGAGCTGTAATTACACATGGTCTTTCCAGTATAAAGTGGAACAGTTCCAGAGCTACATATGCAGGTATAAAATACTTTAGATTTTACAGAATAGCTAGTTTTCTTGACAGTTGGTGCTTTAATATCTCTATACCTGTATTGAGTACAACTATGTGTATTACAACTTTGACTTTCTGATAACACAATTCCTCCACCACTACATGATTGACCATTATATTTACTTGTTGCAGTTCTCGTTCTTGT
>CATKEA010000270.1 GCA_949746915.1 uncultured Bacilli bacterium | reverse complement strand
GGGGCGGCCCTCCTTCCATCGACACGGAATATTTCACCATATTCCGCCGCCGGTGTCAATAAATTTCGATGTACTTCCTTCATATTATTATATAAAGAATAATACTATTATCACTTCTCTTGAAATATTTGATATTAATGCTTTAAAACCAGTTATTTTTAATATAATTGTAATGCTTTTATTTATTGTGTTGTTTGTTATTCTTACAAATGTTGTTATGAGAAAAAGACAAAGAATTGATTAATAAAAGTTAAAAAATTTTAAATATTACTTGACCTTCACCTTGGGTAATAGCTTATAGTTGAAACATGAAAGGAGAAAACTATGTTCATTAATGAAGTTGAGACATTGGTTGGTTTATCTAAAAAGAGTATTAGATTTTATGAAGAGAATGGCCTTATAAAACCAAAACGAAACGCTGAAAATGATTATCGAGTTTATAGTGATCAAGATGTAGAAAAATTAAAAATAATAAAGTTTCTTCGCGAGCTTGATGTTCCAATTAGAAGTATTAAACTATTAAATGAAAGAAAGCTAACACTACAAGAGTGTATGGAAGATCGTGTTGATAAAATTATTATTGAAGAGGACAAATACAAAAAAATTAAAAATATGTGTTTAGAAATATCTAAGTCAAATGATAGTTTTGATACAATAGATATTACTAAATATTTTGAACAAATTAATATTTTAAATAAAGAAGGTTTTACGATGAGAAATGTTAAATCAAATAAGACGAAAAAAATATGGGGAGCAGTTTTTTCTAGTTTTATATTTACTGTTTTCTTTGTATTTTTAGTTAGTATTATTTCATATTTTCAGTTTACAGAAGTTGATAAGATGCCTTGGGTATTATATATCTTTCTAATGGCAATATTTGTTATTCCGATTGTTGGCATCGCTTATAATTTAATTATTAGGATAAAAGAGATTAATGGAGGAGAAGAAGATGAAGCTAGTAAATATTGATTATATTCCTGGTTATGATATTCAGGAAGCTTTAGGTGTTGTTAAAGGTCAAGTTGTTCAGTCTAAAAATATTGGTAAGGACTTTATGGCTGGGATGAAAACAATTGTAGGAGGAGAAATAGCTAGTTATACAGATATGATTTCAACAGCAAGACAGATTGCAACAAAGAGAATGGTTGATGATGCCAATAGTTTGGGAGCAGATGCTATTATTAATATAAGATATGGGTCATCATCAGTTATGAATGGAGCAGCTGAGATTATTGTTTATGGAACAGCTGTAAAAATCAAGGAAAAAGTAAGTAAATAGATATTAGTTTAGAAGTAGATTAGTGTCATAGGTGAAAAAGTGAGTTATCAATCAGGTAATTTGCTTTTTTTGTTTATTAATTGATATTTTTGATATAATGTTAGTGGAGTGATAAATATGACAACTAAAACTGATTCACTTTCAATACCTTATGTTGGTAAGAATACCAAAGAAGATTTATTAAATATTGGTATTACTTGTGTTGAGGAATTAAAAGGAAGAGATCCAGAAGATTTATATTTAAAGGTTTGTTCTATAAAAAAATATCAAGAAGATAAATGTCAATTGTATGTTTTTAGAATGGCTGTTTATTATGCAGAACATAAAGATGAAATTAATGTTAATGATAAACAGAATGAAAAATTAAAGTGGTGGTATTGGAAAGACAAATAGTATTGTATAAGAATGAAATAAAAAAGTTATAATGATGTATATAGTTTTTTAAAACAAGGTAGGAATATCTTGTTTTTCTTTCTTTATATGATTAAATTGTTTAAAAAAGCTTTTTTTAGTGTTATTATAATAATAGGGGGGGAGTTGATTAATCAATATTAAATATTTTATTGTAATACAAGATAGTAGTAAAGAGAGGTAGTAGTAGTAAATGTTAAGTAAGAAAATGTTAAATAACTTAAAACTTGGGTTATATAGTTTAAGTTTATTTAATATATCAATAAATGTAGAAAGTGTTTATGCAAGTGATGTAGAAAATATATCGGTTCAAAATCTTGATTCGGCTATTACAATTTATGATATGGATAGCGGAAGTTTTATTTCATATAGCACTTTGTTAAATAATAGTGACTCATTTGAAAAGATTTGTATAAAAGTGTTTAGTGATTGTTATCAGTATGACTTTTCTTTTTTGAATTGTTGTAGAAATTTGACGAGATTAGAAATATATAATCTTAATGGAGGAATAGATTTAAGTTTTTTAGATGGTATGTCTAATCTTTCTAAACTAGTTATTTATGAAAAAGTACCATTTTCAAATGATAATTTAAGTAATATAAGAAAGTGTGAAAATCTTGAGTATCTTTCTATAAATAGCCCAGGATATTTAGATGTATTATGGCTTTTAGAGTTAGAAAAATTAAATAATCTTATGTTATATAATTGTGTTTATGAAAATATAAGTATGCTTAGTAGTTGTAATGGGTTAAAAATTTTGCAAATGAAATTAGATGAAGGTATACCTAGTAATTTGTTTGAATCAATGACATTTTTAAAAAAGTTGAAATTAGATGTTTCAACTACTTGTAGTGTAGATTATAAGAAATTAATTTTTTTAGATGAGCTAAAATTTGAAAATCCTAAAAGCTATACGATTGCTGTTGATTTTACAACAGGAGATTTTAATACATTAACCGAAAATAATGTAAAAATTACAGCATTAAAAAATAATGTTAATTTGATGAGTGAGGTATGTTTGATAAATGCCAAGTTAGATGATATCGTAAGTAGTTTAAATATATTATCAGATGATACAGATCAAGAAAAATTAAATAAAATTTTAATTTATGTTTGTAATAGTTTGTCTTATGATGATAAAATAGTTGGAAGTAAGAATTCATATTTTTTGGGCTATAAGCATTATGAACGAGGTTTGCTTTATACAGCTTTGGAGGATAGTGATAATGCAATATGTGGAAATTATGCAGCGTTAGTTAGTGCATTAGCTAAAAGGGTTGGCTTAAAATGTATTTATTTACAGAATAAAGAGCATGCTTGGAATCTTGTGAAAATTGATGATGTTTATTATGGGTTAGATGCTACATTTATAGATTGTAAGTATAGCAATGTAGCAAATCTGTTTGAATCAGGTAATTATGATTTGGATTGGTATTTAGTTCCTTTAGATAGCTTGAATGATTCTTTTCATATTTCAAATAAAAATCCTGTTTTAAGTAGTAATAAAGTTTTGCAAAAAAAGATATTAATGTAGGAAAATGAGGAGGTGAAGTAAAATGAGAATATTAAATCTATAAGTCGGCATAAACTTTGATTATGCCATTAAGGAGGCATAATATGTTAGAAATAAGAAATTTAAGTATATTTTATAATGATAGATATTTGATTAAAGATTTATCTTTTAATTTGAATAGTGGTGACAAGCTTGCCATTATTGGAGAGGAAGGAAATGGTAAGTCGACGTTATTAAAGGCAATTTTTGGGAATCTTTCTTATGGTAGTGTTACTGGTAGTATTAATTTAAAAGGTCATAGAATAGGGTATTTGGAACAATCTATGAACTATGAAAATTTAAGGAAAACAGTATATGATTTTTTATTTATTGATGATTGTGATTATTATAGTAAGGTAAATGATTTATATAAGTATTTAGCTTTAATAAATTTATCAGATGATGTAATTGAACGAGAGATTATAACTTTATCAGGCGGAGAAAAAGTAAAGGTTGGCATATTAAAACTTTTACTTGATGATGCAGATATTTTATTATTGGATGAACCAACTAATGATTTAGATATTAGTACACTTGAATGGTTAGAAGATTTTATTAATAATACATCTAAAGTTGTTATCTATGTGTCTCATGATGAGGTGCTTTTAGCTAATACTGCTAATATGATTTTACATATTGAACAGTTAAAAAATAAAACAGTTTGTCGTCATACTTTGCTTGCTATAGATTATGAGACCTATGTTTCTATGCGACTTCGTGCTATTGATAAACAGATACAGGTATCTCAGGCAGAAAAAAGGCAATTTAAAAAGAAACAGGATAAATTGAAGCAAATTATGCAGAAAGTAGAGTATCAACAAAATACTATTTCAAGAAGTGATCCACATGGTGCTAAACTTTTAAAAAAGAAAATGCATGCACTTAAGTCTCAAGAGAAAAGGTTAGATGATACTTGTTTGACTGAAGTTCCTGATGTTGAAGAAAATATTAATTTTTCTTTTGAAAGTAATGTTATGGTAACAAAGATGAAAAAAATTGTTACTATGGATATTCCTGAACTTTTAGTAGGTGATAAATTGTTAGCTAGGAATATTAAACTAGAAATAATAGGTAATGTTCATATGTGTATTATTGGTAATAATGGTGTTGGAAAGTCAACGTTGTTGAAGATGATAAATGAGAAAATTAGAAATAGGGATGATATAAAAATTGGCTATATGCCACAAAATTATGATGATGTTTTGAATGCTTATGATGATGTTTTTTCATTTTTATGTTCAAATGGTGATAAAGATACTATTACTAATATTAGAAAGTATTTAGGTAATATGAAGTTTACGAAGGAGGAAATGACTGGTAAAATTAGTAGTTTAAGTAATGGTACAAAAGCTAAATTGTTTCTTTTAAAGTTTGTATTGGACGGATGTAATGTTTTGTTATTAGATGAACCAACAAGAAATGTTAGTCCTTTATCTAATCCTGTTATTAGAAAGGTTTTAAAGGAGTATAAGGGTACAATAATAAGTGTTTCTCATGATAGAAAGTATATTGAACAAGTAGTTGATAGTCTTTATGTTTTAAATTTTGATGGTCTTAAGCAAATATGCTAGATATTTATGTGAAAGTAATTGTTGTAATTATTTAAAATGTGATATGATTGGTTTATGAATATGTGTAGATGAATGGAGGAGATAAAGATGAAATTTGGTATAAATAGGCTTAAAGAACAGCCACTTGGGTATTGGGAAGAAAGTTCTTATATGATGATTGTGTCAGAAAATCCAACTAAGGAATTATTGGATACTATTTTTGAAAGAGTTGATAGTATCGAAGGTGTTGAAATTAAAGAAAAGCAAAATTTAACAGCACTAGAACCAGGCAAGATGAAAATAAGATACGATGGTGAAGACTATGAAGTTGGTTTTTATCCAGCAGATTTTTCTTTAAATGAGTTTTATGTTAACAAAAATTATTATTTTTCTAATGAAGAAATTGAGAAATTAAGATTAGCAAATATGGCTTTGACAATATTTATGAAGTTTAAAGATGATTCTAAAAAAGCATATCATTTGCAGTTAAAACTTGCTTGTGCAATGATTCCTGATATGCTTGGTGTTTTAGATGAAAGTTCTGAAAAAATGCTTCCTGTTTCATGGGTAAAAATGACAGCTAGTTCTAAAGTTTTACCAAGTGCTAATGATTTATATACTGTGCAGGCAGTCACTTCTGAAGATGGTGAAGTCTGGCTACATACTCATGGACTTTGTAGATGTGGAATTACAGAACTTGAGGTTTTACAATCTAATAGAGATATTTATAATAGTCATTATAATTTAATTGCAACATTTGCAAATTATTTGATTGATAAGAAGATAGATTATCAAGGTAGTGCCTATATAGGAGTTTTATCTAATCGACAACCAGTAGTTGTAACTTGTCTTTCTTGGACTAAAGCTTTAAAAGAGTATAAGCATTTAGGTTTAGGTAACGTTAATGATAGAAAAGATGGACATAATAGCAAAACGAGCGTTATTTTTCTTTATAAGAGTGAGTCTGATGAGAGAGATGGAAAACTATCTAAGGTTTCTTGTTTTGATAGTTTATGGGAAGATAATCCAATCTTTTTTATAAGTAATGAAGAGACTGCTCGAATGAAGGCCCTTGCTATGGAGAGATTTAATTTTGTATGTGATGCTAAAGAGGATAAGGAAAATAGAATTTTGATAAAAATTGGGTTGCCTGTTGATGGTGGTGAAAAAGATGATTTTGAGCATATTTGGTTTGAACTTTGTTGTTTCAAGGGAGATAAATTTAAGGCAAAGTTATTACAAGAGCCATATAATGTAAGTGGTATTCAAGTTGGTGATGAGAGATGGTTTACTGTTTCTGATGTTACAGATTGGGTTATATATACTCCTAAATTTCCTATTACTCCAGGAAATGTATATATATTAAATAAATAGTAGGGGTAATTTTATGAAAAAATTAAAGTATATAGTATTATTGTTAGCTTTTTTGTTTATTAGTAGTGGCTGTACAAAAGAGCAAAAAGAAGAAAAATCAGTAGCTACTAGTACACCACTTTTATTAGAGGTTACAAAGGAAG
>CATKEA010000269.1 GCA_949746915.1 uncultured Bacilli bacterium | reverse complement strand
CAGTAATTTATAATATTTCATTTGATTATTTTCCTTTCTTTGAACATTATCTAGAATATTAGTAAAAATCATATCTTTATTAATTTTTTCATCAAATATTTCTTTTAAATTCTTTTTTTTAGACATTTTTATTATCCTCACTTTCTAGATTTAATTTTAATTCTTTTAATGTTCGATATAAATAATTTTTGGTATTTGTTTCAGTTATATTTAGTTCTTTAGAAATTTCTTTAATGGTAAAGTCCATGTAGTAATATAAGTAAAATATTTTAGTAATGATGATGTTCTTTTTTTTGAGATATTCCCAGACTTGTTCGACATCATATTTAAAAAGATAACTTTTTTCTATGTTGATATCATTTGGAATATTTTCGATTAATTCTATATCTTTTTTATATTCAAATAAAGATATAAATTTTCTTTTATATTTGAATCTATAATAGTCTTTGACTTTATGTTTAGCTATTCCTAATATATAGGCATTATTATCTATTTTGTCAATCTTTTTATAGACTTCTACATATATGTTTTGAATAATATCTTTTATATCTTCAATATTTGAACAATTACATACTACATATTTTGATATAGTAGGGTAGGAATTGTTATATAACTTTTCAAACTTTGTTAAGGTTTCTTGATTAATCATTATGTTCACCTCACTATATAAATCGTTTTTTATTAATAAAAAGTTTCAAAAAAAACAAACTAGATTATTTCTAGTTATGTTTAGTTAATATATTATGATATTTTTAGGTATTGAGTAAAGGTATTTATTCATTACGTAGTGCAATAACTGGATTTTTTTTGCTTGCCATATTAGCTGGAATAAGTCCAGCTATAACATTTAATATAATACTTAATATGATTAAGAAAAGAGCACTATTTAGTGGCATAGTAGCAATTTTATCAATATTGGCAAGTGCTTTAACGATGATATTAATTGGTAAAGATATAAACATAGCAATACCAATGCCCATAAGTCCAGCTATTAATCCTTCAATGATGGTTTCAGCTTTGAAAACACGTGATATGTCTTTTTTACTAGCTCCAATTGCTCGTAAGATACCTATTTCTTTAGTTCTTTCTAAGACACTTATATATGTGATAATAGCAATCATTATACTTGATACAATTAAACTAATAGCAACAAAACTAATTAAGACTAGCGAGATAATATTTATAATTGAAGTAACACCGTTTACGACAGTTTTAATTAAGTCAGTATATGATACTACTAGGTCATTTCTATTATTGTTTTTTTGTTCTTGGTTATATGCATTTACTAATTTTATAATTGCTTCTTTTGATTTAAAATCTTTTGGATATATATTTATTTTATCTGGATTTTCTAAGTTTGCAATACCTAATGTTTTAGTAATATTTTCATAAGTGTTAGTTAAATTATCAAATTCTGTTTGAGTTAAAACATTTATTTTTTTATTATTTATTTGATCTTTATATATTTGTGTTTTTGAAATATTATTGATAACATATTTTGTTAATGAGTG
>CATKEA010000268.1 GCA_949746915.1 uncultured Bacilli bacterium | reverse complement strand
TTTCTTATCATTAGTCATAGTTATCATTCTCCATACTATTATTCTTATATTTAATATTATAACACATGTTTACTTCTATTTAACATTATTTTCATTTTGTAAACAAAAAAGAACTGATACTTTTAATATCAAAATCCTCTTGTTTATTATAATCAAAATACTCTAAAGTAATAGTTAATGTTGCATCTTGAGTATTAGTTATTTTTTGTTGATAATTATTTAAAACTAGTTCTATTTTAGAAATATTTTCATTTTGATAATAGACATATGCTTTATCTGATTTATAATCAGCAAACTCATCATAAATAAAATCAGGACTATAAAGATCAAACATATCTATTAAATCAATTTCATATTCTACTCTTTCTTTTCTTTCTTCAAAAGCAGATAGTTCAAGTAGCGTTATTAAAGTTTTTGTATTAGTATATTTTATATTTTCACTAGGTATAGAACTAAACTTGAAATCATTATTTTCAAGTATTAGATAATCATCACCTAGACGGGCTCCTTCTATTGTTGTTGTATTATTAATAATAGTAAATTTTTCCTTATTATTGTAAATCTTTCCAGTCATCTTTTCTTTGGTAGTACCAGTAACAAAAGTATATATGTATGCAAAATTATTATTTTTTAAGTTATTTATACCTTTTATATTACTTTCTTCATTTGTGATATTAGAACCAGAATTATTGTTATCTTTATTATTTTGATTATTATTATTTACAGTATTTCCATCATTACTTCTGGCAGATATTGCTAAAAAGCCAAAGAAAAGTAACATAATAACACACATTACTGTATTTTTTATTCTTTCTTCTTTAGTTATTTCTATCTCTTCTTTAGAATTTGTGGTACTTTGCTTTTTTAAAAAATTCATATGATTACCTCACTATTTTAGGATTTTCCCAAGTAATTCTTCTCCTGTTTTACCATTTAGATATTCTTTTACTGTCATTCTTCTTTTTCCTTCGAATTGGAATTCTTTAATAATTATTTCACGATCTTTAGTACTGATACCAAAACCATCTTTATAAATTTTAGAAATTTCTCCATTTTCTTTAGTTGTAAAGAAACTATCAGAGAGTTCAGCCTTATATATTTTTATAATTTTATCATCAATGTAGGCATATGCACCAGGTGTTGGACTTAATCCTCTTATTCTATTATATATATCTATTGATGAAGCATTAAAATCTAAATGTTCTTCTTCTCTAGTGATATTATAAGCGTAGGTAACTTCATTTTCATTTTGTTTTATTGGATTAATATTTCCATTTATAATATTAGGAATTGTTTCTAATAAAAGTTCTTTACCCATAATACTTAAACGGTCGTGAAGAGACTTCAAATTATCTTCTAGTGTTATAACAGTTTCACTCTGACTAATTATATCTCCTGCATCCATTTTTTCAACCATATACATAATTGTTATACCAGTACGTGCATAGTTATCAATAAGCGCTTTATGAATTGGGGCTCCTCCACGTAATTTTGGTAAAAGTGAAGCATGAACATTTATGCATCCATATTTAGGACAATCTAATATTACTTTTGGAATAATTTGACCATATGCACAAGTTACTACTAAGTCTGGTTTTAAATCAATTATTTCTTGATAATCAGTTTTTATTTTAGTTGGTTGGAAAACTGGAATATTATTTTTAATAGCAACTTCTTTAATACTGGAAAATTTTAATTCTTTATGTCTTCCGACATATTTATCTGGTTGTGTTACAACTAAAATAACTTCATAATTTTCAATTAAACCTTCTAAAACTGGAACACTAAACTCAGGAGTCCCCATAAACACTATTTTTAATTTCTTCATTATTTGTTCATCTCCTTAATAAAATCTAAATATATATTTTTTAAATTATCTTTGTCTTTTCCTTTAAGTTTATTGAAAGGATTTTTTTGACTTTCAACACTACCAATATGATGATTAATAATTTTTCCATTTTTAACAATGTAAACATCTGGTACATAAAGTCTTTCTTCATTAGCTTCTGTTTTTCTTAAGTATTCTTTTAAATATGAAATAATGCTTTTTAACTCATTATTACTTAAATCTTTTATATTAATGTAATAAATAGTAATATTATTTTCTACAGCAACTTCGATTAATGTTTCAACAATATTTCGACACCACGGACAACTATTATAGCCAAAATAGAAAAAACCTGTTTCTTGACTCATTTTTTTTATAACTTGATTCCCTTTTAGATATTTTACATTATTTTTAGAAGGAATGCTGAGCTTTATTTGTTTACCATTGGAATAAGTAGCAAAGTTATATAGTAAATAATCATCTTTAAATTTTAATTCATCTGTTCTTAAAAGTGTATAAAGTAGTAGTAAACTAATTGTAATTACTAATATAAATATGGTTATTTTTATATATTTTTTCA
>CATKEA010000267.1 GCA_949746915.1 uncultured Bacilli bacterium | reverse complement strand
TTTTATTATAATTTTATTAGATGTAATAAAGTGGGTTTTGGTTTTAAGAAAAATTTTTATAAAAAATAGTTAACTAAGGGGATTATTAGTTAAAAATTTGCTTGGTAGTTTATGTGCTTGTTTTAATAATTAGGTATTTTGAGAGTATGATTTTATCTTAGAATTGTTAAAACCTGTTTTATTCTTTTATTCTTTGTGATATACTTTATAATGATAGGAGTTATAATTATGGCGTTTGTTTATGGTCTTCTTGGAGTTATTGCTGGTTTTTTGGTGATACTTTTGTTATTATATCTTTTTGTTAGATCAATATTAAATAAGACAGGTTTTCGAGGAAAAAGTCTTAGCAATATTTATAACGAGATTAAAAAAAGTGAAAAGGCAGAGAAACTTCGTAATAAACAGGTTAGTGGAATGACAAAAGTTTTGTTACCAGTTATTATGAAAGATTTTCCTGATTTTAATGAAAAAGAGTTTTATATGTTAACAGAAACTAGTATAAGAAGTATTTTAACAGCGATAGAAAAGAAAGATGATAGTTATTTAAAAAGTGATGATTATTCGTTGATTAGAAAAAAAATTGGGTTGCAAATTACTGATTTGATTGATAATAATATTACTTATAGGTATGATGATATCATTTTTCATAGACATGCTATTAAGTCCTATAGAAAAGAAAAGGGAATTGCGACATTAGTTATATCATCTAGTTTGGAGTATTTTTATGAAGTAGTGAATGACTCTCAGATTATTTATAAAGATGATTATAAGAAACAAACTAGGTATCAAACAACTTTTATATATGTTTATGATGTGAAGAAGGCAGGTTTTGATATTGGTATACTTGGTATTAATTGTCCAAATTGTGGTAGCCCTGTTAATAGTTTAGAACAAAAGTCATGTTCTTACTGTAAAAGTGGTCTTAACATTCAGGTAGCTAATTTACTTAAATGTTGGAAAATAATAGAATATAAAGAAGATTATTAAACTAGGAGGGATTTTAATGGGTTTAATTAAAGCAGCAGTTCAAGCTGTTGGTGGTACTTTACATGAACAATGGCAAGATTTGATTCAATGTGAAGATATGGGAAATGAAATATTAATGAAGAAAGTATCTACTTCAGGTGGTCAAATTTCAAAGGGAAGTAGAATTTTGGTAAAACCTGGTCAAGTAGCTGTTATTTATGATTCTGGAGCTATTCTTGATGCAACAGCAGAAGAAGGTGTTTATGAGTTTGATAAGTCTTCATCACCATCTTTTTTTGGAGGACAATTTGGTCCGGTCTTTAAGGAGATGTGGCAAAGATTTACTTATAATGGAGCTCCTGCTAAAGAGCAAGCAGTCTTTTATTTTAATGCTAAGGAAATTTTAGATAATAAGTTTGGAACAGCGACTCCAATTGAATATCAAGATTGGTCTCATCCAATTCCAAATCAGATGACTGGCCAGATGCAACCTATGAGTTTACTTGTTAGATGTTATGGTAAGTATACTTTTAAAATTTTTGACCCTGTTGTATTTATGAGAAATCATGCTGGCACTAGTGATGAAGTTACTAAAGATACTATTGTTGATCAAATGGGTAGTGAAGTAATTGGTGCTTTTCAAAATGTTTTAAATGAGATGGGAAATTCAGAACATAAAGTAGCTGTATTGGAGCTTCCTAGTCATACTGATGAGATTAAGCAAACTATGGATGCCAAAGTTTTTGATGAACCAATTAGAAAACGTGGTATTTCATTAGAAGGATTTGTTGTAGAGAGTGTTTCTTTAACGGATGAATCTAGAACTAAAATGGATAATTATGAATTATCTAGCAATAGTCATTTACAACAAGGTACTCTTGTTGGAGCATATGCAGATGCTGTTAAAGATGCTGCTAATAATGAAGGTGGAGCTGCAAATGGTTTCATGGGAGTTGGAATGATGAATATGGCATCAGGTGGTATGATTGGTGGCGTTGCTACAGCACCATTTAATCAAACAGTTCAGCAACAAGTACAACAACCTCAGGCTGGAGCAAAATTCTGTAGTAATTGCGGTAGTCCAGTTAATGGTGGTAAGTTTTGTAGTAATTGTGGACAACAATTATAGTAAAAGTTTTATGCAAAAACACTAAAGAAAAAAAGTCTTTGGTGTTTTTTTATTAAATATTAATTGGATATTTTGTAATTCTTTTGTTACTTTTTTAAATTAAAGTGAAAAATTATAAAAAATATATATTGGGTTTTCTAAAAATAAAGATGTCATAAGTTTTTGAAGGTAAGGGTTATAATGATATTTAGAACTTTATGTTTTTATACAAAAAAAGAATACTTTTTTGCATATAGTATTCTTTTTCCTAAATTGAAATTTGAACCGCACCACAAAGGGTGTGG
>CATKEA010000266.1 GCA_949746915.1 uncultured Bacilli bacterium | reverse complement strand
GAACAACTGCTAGATAAAATAGTTGTGGATGGTGCATTTCTAAAGATTTATTGGAATGTTAGTGAAAACTAGCATAAAAAATATAAGATTTTCTCTACATATGTCTTAGCTCCCAATTAAAGACATACTAATATTAATTTTTAAGTTATTAATAATATTAGTTATATTAGCAGGAATAATCAATTTACAGTAAATCTGTAATTTAGTAGCCTTTAAGCTTCTCATTAATGTAATATATCCTGTACTAGTAGAAATAAATCCATTATAAACATTAATAATTGAAACTATTAAAGAAATCATTAAAGCCATAAAAATAATTGAATTTGTATTAGCTCCAACCCATATTATAATAAGAGGTCCTAAAGCAACTTTAGGTAAAGAGTTAAGTACTGTTAAATATGGATCAGAAACTTTTGCGAAAAACTCATTCCACCAAAGAAGTGTTGCAAAAAAGATTCCAAGAATAGTAGCAATTAGGAAGCTTATTAGAGTTTCTTTAAACGTTACCATTACATGTGAAAATAAGTCATTACTTTTTAATAAATTAATAAATGTATCAATTACTTTACTAGGAGAGGACGATAGAAATGTGTTAATTAACTCAAATCTTGCCGCAAGTTCCCAAATTCCAAAGAAAATGCCAAGAATAAGTAGTTGCACAAAAATAACTAATAATCTCTCTCGTTTTTTCTTTTTTAGAAAAAGCAAATGTTCATTACTATAAGTGGACATCTAAATCCCTCCAAATTCTATCATAATAATCATTAAATTCAGGACATTTACGGTTATTAATTGGAGTAGATTTGTCAGTTAATTTAATATTATAAATCTTTTTAACCACAGAAGGTCTTTTAGTTAAAACAATTATCCTATCTGACATTGTTATAGCTTCTGACAAGTTATGAGTTACCATAATAGCAGTTTTTCCTTCACTTTTAATAATTTTGTAAACATCATCAGCAAGTACTGATCTAGTTTGAAAATCAAGAGCTGAAAATGCCTCATCTAAAAGTAAAATATCAGGATCAATTGCAAGTGTTCTAATTAAAGCAACTCTCTGTTTCATTCCTCCAGACAATGAATCAGGATATTTATTAATAAAATCACCAAGTCCATAAGTGTTAAGCAAATCAATAACTCTTTGCTTTTTCTTTTCATCTAACGTTTTATTTATTTCTAAGCCGAGTAAGCAGTTTTCTAAAATTGTTCTCCATGGAAAGAGAAAATCTGATTGTAACATGTACCCTAAAATAATATTATCACTATGATATTTTATTTCACCACCTGATTTTTTATCAATCTTAGCAAGTATTGATAAAAGAGTACTTTTACCACAACCAGAAGGTCCAACAATAGAAAGAAATTCACCATCGTAAACATCAAAAGATACATCTTTAATAGCTACTATCTCACCATTTTTGTCATGATAGTTTTTCTGTAAATGTTCAATTGATAATACGCATTTTTTCATAGATTACTTACCAGTATATATCAAATCTTTGTAACTTACTATATTATCAAGTTCATTAGCTGCTTGCATTATTTCTTGTAAGTGCATAAATGACTCTTCAGAGAAAGTAGTTGTAGTAGGCCAAGCCTCTACTTCACGATATCTCTTGATAACTCCAACTAAATCATTAAAAGAAGTATCTGGAAAGAAACTAGTAATACTCTTAGCAACCTCTTCATCACTGTTGTTTTGAACAAAATCTAGTCCTTTTTGAATTGCACGTGTAAATTTTTCAATAATCTCAGGATTTTTTTCAATATAACTACTTCTAGCACTATATGATGTATATGGAACAACACCACCTAGTTCTCCAATTGAAGCAACAACATAACCAAATCCTTGATTTTCTACTTGTAGTGCATTAGGTTCAAATAGAGTAACAAAATCCCCTTGGCCACTAACAAAAGCTCCACTCATAGCAGCAAATGCTACACTAGTATCAATATTTAAGTCCTTAACTGGATCAATACCATTTTGCCTAAGTGCCCATTCAAAGGTCATTTCTGGCATACCACCTTTTCTACCACCAATGACACTTTTACCTTTTAAATCTGCCAAAGTAAAATTATCTATTTTTTTACGTGATACAAGAAAAGTGCCATCCTTTTGAGTAAGTTGTGCAAAAGTTTTTAAATAATCTTTTTCGCCACCATTATATACATAAATAGTTGCTTCACTTCCAGAAAAACCAATTTCAACATCGTTAGATAAAACAGCAGCAGTAACTTTGTCAGCACCAGGTGTAAGTATTAATTCAATATCAAGACCTTCTTCTTCGAAAAATCCCTCTGAAATAGCTGCATACTGTGGTGCATAAAATACAGTATGAGCAACCTCTGCAACTCTAATTTTTGTTAAATCTGATTTCTTATCATCTTTATTAATAAAGTAACAGAATACAGCAAAAATTAAAATTACTATTAACATTCCAAGCAATGTAAACATCTTTTTTTTCATAAATTTCCTCCTTTACATTACAATGTATTATATGAATGTTAATAAAACTGGTTCTAAAAATGACAAAAGTCAATAATTATACATTAAATGTAAATAATAATAATATATTAACCTGGGACTTGATAAAAACAAATCAAAATTGTAAAATAAAAATTAATAAGAAATAAAATATAAATAAGGTGATTATATGACAACTATCAAAGTAGCTACGT
>CATKEA010000265.1 GCA_949746915.1 uncultured Bacilli bacterium | reverse complement strand
TTAGTAGGAATTAACAACTTTTGACCAATAGACAATGTAGTACCACTTAAATTATTAATACTCTTTAAATCATTCACACTTACTCCATATAGATTAGCTATTTTCCAAAGAGAATCTCCACTTTTTACTGTATATGTAGTATATTGTTCTGTTCCAGGAATATTTAACACTTGTCCTATTGACAAAGTATTACTGCTCAAATTATTATACTTTTTAATATCATCAACACTAACACCATACTTATTAGCTATTGAATATAAATTATCCCCTTTTACTACAACATAACTAACCCCTGAATTAGATACTGGAGGTTTAACTTCTTCTACCTTAGTATCGCTAACTGGAATTAATAATTTTTGTCCAATACTTAAAGCATCACTTTTTAAATTATTAGCACTTTTAATTGAATCGACACTAACTCCATAACTATTTGCTATTTTCCATAAAGAATCCCCACTTTTTACTGTATACATTATACCATTATCATCCTTATCTATTGAAATATCTAAATCCTTAGACTTAGGAACGAGTATTTGTTGGTTAATAGTCAAAACATCACTTTTTAAATTGTTAATATTTTTTAAAGTTGAAACCGTAGTATCAAACTTACTAGCAATTTTCCACAAAGAATCTCCACTCTTTACTGTATAAATCAAATAATCCTCTACTGGTTGTTCACTTTCAGATTTCACTTTAAGATTTTGACCAACATGAATAATATTATTAGTAATATTATTTAATTTTTTTAACTCATCAACGGTAATACCAAATTTAGTAGCTATACTCCACAAAGAATCTCCTTTTTGTACAGTATAATAATCACCACCACTCACTGCAGTATAAGGAACATTTTTATATTTAGCTATTGCTCTTACAACTGCTTCAGCATAATCTTGCCAATCATTCTTTAACTGATTAACATCATCGCCTTTACTATCTAAAAATCCATATTCAACAATAACTGCCTCAGTATTAGGAGTATTTCTATGAATAAAATAATAATCTTTTACTGGATTAGAAGGAAGTCTCTGCTGATAATTTTTTCTAATATTTTGACCTTCATTTTTAAGCTCCTCTAAAATTAAATCAGAAAATCTAGAATTATTTCTAAGTGCATAAATTACTTCTGCACCATCACCACCACCTGCATTTATGTGATTACTTATTACAATAACGTCTTTACCAGTACCAAATGCGTCAGTTATTCTTTTAGACCTAACAGTGCTATCTAAAGTTTCATCACCAGTTCTAGTCATCTTTACTGGAATTCCAAGTTCTCTTAACCTATCATACATGTACTTGCTAATAAGTAAATTTAAATCCTTTTCAATAATTCCATTACCACTAGCACCAGGATCACTTCCTCCATGACCAGCATCAATAACAACTCCTGTCAAAGCCCTTAAATCATTATACATAGTATCCTCACCTATAGTAATATATGAATTTACAAATAGAGAGTTACTATTTTTAAACTTAACAACTACTCAATTTAATCTTTCATAAAAAACAATATCCTAAAACCAATCTTCTAACAACATTTAACTGATTTAGTCATATTCTATATTCTCTTGTTCTAACTTAATATTTTTAGCTAACATATAATCAATCACATCAAAATATGAAGACATAATATTATCATTCCTCAAAAAACCTAACCTCTCTCTATCTCTTTCACTAAGCTTAATACAATCATTTTCATAATTACATAAAGTATTAACATCCATCATCTTTGCCACAAAATTTATTTGTGTATCAATCATCAAATGTCTTAAAATATAAAATCCTCCAGCATCAATATCGCCACTATGATAAAACGGTAAAGAAGGCTTAAAGTTATAAATTGATATTAATAACTTTTTCCTTATCTCATTATGAAATCCTCCTAAATAAATAACACATCTATTATTACTTGGATATTCATAAAATGAAGTCAAATTCTCAACAGTAACTATCTCCTTGCAATCTAAAGAAAGAACTTCAAGATTTCTAATATGATTACTTGACAAAATTAATTCTGAATCTAAATCTACCAAATCAATAATTTGATTATTAACCTTAAACCTACCAATACCTTTTAAATACACAAAAGAAGGATTCTTATAAACATTATATTTTACTAAAACATCATCTAAATCTATCCCATCACACTCTCTAATAATACTTTCAATTTTAGAAAGAATAGTCTCTAATCTCTTAGAATCTTTAAGATATTTTGCACTAAAACTACGACGACTTATTTCATCAACTTGATTATCTAACTTATCCAAAACTAATAAAATTTCTTCCAATTCATTTTCTGAAGTAAAATATTTTTTATTAGACAAATAACTTGCTTCTCTTTCCTTAATCTTGCTTCTAAAAAATTCCACTAACTTCCCCTTATTTTCATACTTATTTAAAATATTATCAATGCCTTGTTTCTTTTCCTTTAAAGAATCTCTATTAACATAAGAATAACATTTCATTACATTATCTAAATTTAAAATAACCTTAACAATCCTATTATCACTATTTCTATCAACAAAAACAAACTGATTATTCTCCAAATTAACAACAGCGACTTCTATTTCCTTCTCATATTTATAACTATTTTCCCCAACATAATCTATCATATTTTTTTCATCAAAAAGCAAAGAAATAGATCTATTAGTTAAATTTATCCCTTTAGATACTTTACTACTTTCAAACTTATCTAATAATAAATTAATAATTTTTATTTCAT
>CATKEA010000264.1 GCA_949746915.1 uncultured Bacilli bacterium | reverse complement strand
TGCTATAACAGCAGTTAAAATAACTATTAACGTTTTTTGATAAAACCTTTTTCCTAATTCTTGTTCTAGTTCATCATGAGTTAATTCTTTACCTTCAAGAAAAGCTGTAATCTCTTTATAAGTATGAATATTATTTTTCTTTTTTAATCTTTCCACTATTACAGAAGTTATAAGGCTTATCAAAAACCAAATTAGCCAAATAAAAATACCAATTGTATCAAAGTATTTAGCTAAAGGATAAGCACTGATAGTTAAAACTACCAATTCTATAAAGTAAATATTGGCAAGTAAATTAAACTTTTTTATGCTTTCTTCATCAACAATTTTTTTTAGCTTTACTATATCTTCTTTTATAAGATCATCTATAGATATATTAAAAATATTAGCTAATAAAGATAAACTTTTGATATCAGGATAACATTTATTATTTTCCCAATTTGATATAGTCTGTCTTGACACAAAAACTTTTAAAGCTAAATCATCTTGAGTAAGATTTATCTGTTCTCGATATTTTTTTATTTTACTTCCAACATCCATTTAATTTCTCCTCCATCACCAATTATATAAAATTATAGTTTTTTTGTCTGTCAAAAGTCTTTTACAAACAAAATAAATGGTTATTTTTCTACTAGTTGTATATACTTTTATATTTTATTATATCATAGAAAAAAGAATATGAACTCTTCATATTCTTTGATGATAAATTAATATTTATTAAAATACTTACACAGCAATTAAAGTTATTTCAGTTGGATATAGTGGAGAACTTTTATATCTTAGATAAAATTTATAGTCATCATGAATTTCATAAACCATCTTAGCTATTTTCCATAAGTCTTCATTATTATGATAAACTGATATTAATAATTTTGGATGATCATTTAAAATATGACTCTGGCATCCTCTTATAGCTTTTTGTTCAAATCCTTCTATATCCATTTTAATAAGTGTTATTTTCTCTTTTATATCTTGATCTAGTGTTGTAACAATAACATTTCCTTCTTCATTGTTTATTAAATTATTTGCTGATGCACTTTCTTCATTATTACTAATTGACATGGTTGTTTCTTCATCACTAACACCTTTTAAACGATATTCGATATTTTTAAAACCTTTTAAATTTTCTTTTAGTATTTCAAATGTACTTGGTGTTATTTCATAACAATATATTTTCTTGTATGAATCTTCTCCATAATTGTGAATATAAGATAATATTGTATCACCTGTATATGCTCCCAAATCAACAATTACTTCATTTTCATTGCATTTTACAACATCTAAATCAAAATAATCATCATATAAAGATTCTTTTGTTCTAGTTGTTGTATAAAAATCATAATTATACCAATTGTTTAAAATCGAATATAAGGTTCTTTTAGAGCGATAATCAGCAAGATGCTCATAAAGCCAAGAAAAATCGTCTATATGATTATAAAGCGCTATTTGTTTTAATTCTATTTCTTCATAATTATTATTATCAATATTAAGTAATCCCCAGTAATCAAATTTGTTAAAAAAGTCCATAAAACTTTTTTTAGTTTCATCAGGAATACTATCAAAGTTTTTTCTAATTCGGTAATATATTTCCTTTTCACTTAACGATTTTATTTCATTAACCAAATTATGAAATTCTCTATCTATAACATTCAAAAAAAATCACACTCCCCTTTAATTATATTTGGAAGCATGATAATTTATCATAGCAATTAATATTTAATTAACTTTATCTTTTCTTTTGAATGATTTTTATTAATCTATGGTGTTAAGACGACTCGGAAACCAATATTCTCAGATACTGAACCAGTATGACGAGAAAAAGTAAACTGACCTGAATCTGTTCCATGATCGCAAGCTCCTCCACGACTGAACCAAGGTTGCACGTTTGTAGAGAAGTATGCCTGGTCTGTATACCAGGAGCTTATCTGTCTTGTTAGATTATTAGCATAAATTAAACTTTTAAATGGACCCATTTCGAAGGTTGCATCTCCAAATTGTCCTCTTGTGTATTCAGAAGGACTAGTTCCATAGGCATATTTATCATAATATTTTTCTTCTGGCCATGAGTATCCTGATACTAGGCTTCCACTTTCTCCATATCCACCAACGAATCCAGAATTGTTGGATGC
>CATKEA010000263.1 GCA_949746915.1 uncultured Bacilli bacterium | reverse complement strand
TTATTTGATCTAATCCAAATAATTCCAAAGCACCAAATAATGATTATTAGTGATGATATAACTAAGTCATTATATTTTATTTTTTTTGGAAACAAAGTATTAGTTTTGACAATAAAAATTAAGCCAAAAATCATAAATAAAAAAATTGGTAAAGCGTAGTATCGAAAATTTACTCCTCCTATATAGATACCAAACATCATAGAAAAGAATACAAAAAGTAAGTATATATTATCTATTTTATCTTTAAAGAAAATTCGCTTTTTTATAGAAATAACTAATGGTAAGAATATCAAAATTAAGTATTCGTAGTTACATAATAGTTTTGAACTCATCAATGATAAACAGCTAGCTATTTTTTCAAAAATATTTCCTTGATAACCATAGCTTGACATATTAAAAAGAAAATAAACATCTATTAATTTATCTAGACCATTATTTATTCCAAAATATATAAGCCATGGTAGTGTTCCAATTAAAAAACCAATAATAAACATGATGGATTTTTGTAATAACCCCTTATAATTCTTTTCTTTAAGAAGATTTAAAATTACAACTAAAATAAAGCCAATATGAAAACCTAATAAGCTATACTTCATCCAAAGTATAAATGAGGCCATTAACCCAACTATTATTGTTTCTTTATTACTTATTATTTTAGTTTTTAAATACTTTGTGAAAATATAAAGGGAAACTATGATAAATGGAAAGCAAAATTCTTCACAACTTCCACCATGAGTGAATACTCTAGAAGTTAAAATAAATATAGCTATTAATGGCAATAATAAGTAGTTTATTTCTTCACTTAAAAATAAGTTAATTATTTTTGACATATAGTATAGTGTCACTGTAAAAAAAAGAACTTCTAAAATAAATACTCCAATAAATGAACTTTCTGAAATGAGTGAGCCAATTCCATATATTAAATATAAAAGGGGCCCTTTTTGTTCGAAAAGATCAACATATGGGACAACACCATGCATCATTGATTTACCCATAGTAAAAAAAGCATTGACATCTTGCCAATCATTCATTTCGTATAATGGAGAATTTTTAGTGCATAATAATAGAAATAAAGATGATAAAATTAAACAGTATATTACTATCTTTTTCTTTTTCATAACTCTCACCACTTGTGTTTATTATAGCAACTATTTATTTTTTAGTATAGTATATAAGAAAAAGATTACCATTTTGTAATTTTTTTTACTGTTTGCTTGACATTATGAACTTTATCATGTAATATTATATATGCGGAATGCATTTTATGTATGGAGACATACTCAAGAGGCTGAAGAGGCGCCCCTGCTAAGGGTGTAGAGTGGGTAACTGCTGCGAGAGTTCAAATCTCTCTGTCTCCGCCATAATAAAAAAATACCATTGTTAATCAATGGTTTTTTATTGTTCTAATTTAGTTCCACAAAGGAAACACTGTGGTGCTCCTTTTTTTATTTTAGCATTACATTTAGGACAAGTAACAAATTCACTATTTTCATTTGAAACAGTATTTATAGGTTCTATTATTTGAGTCATTTGATTTGCTATTTGTTGAGCAGGATTTATTGGCTCATTTTTTTGATTCTCTTCTTTTATTTTACTATAAAAATCTTGAATACTTGCTACTTTGTTTTCATTCTTTTCTTCTGGCTTAATATTTGCTTCTTCTTGTAGTAAAACATTTTCTGGTAAAACAAAGCTTGGCTTTTCCTCTTTTTGTACTCTGAAATCTGCTAAAACTTCTTGAGGAGGAAGTGTTTTATTTTCAACAGATAGTGGTGGTGCTTTTAGTTCTTCTGGCACTGAAATGTCTGATTTTTCACCTGTACCCATAGTAATAGGAACTTGTGGAGCAAATTGAGTTTGACCAATATCTTCCATAGTAATTTCTTTAATAGCAGCATTAGGATCTACAGTATATGTTTCAAAGGCAGAGTTATTAATTCCACGATACTCATTTTTTCCAAAAGCTAATATTGGGTAAAATATAAATGGTAAAAAAGTAAGTCCAATACCAAATTCTTTTTTCTTATTAAAAGCTATTGCTATATTCATTTTTGCTTTTATCATCACAACAATATTTACAATTGGTATAAATAAAAGAATAATTGTCCACATTGGCATAGTAGCTAATTCTAGTTCAATAATAAGATTGTAAATTGGAACAAGTGCTGACCACCATGGCTTTCCTGCTTTTTTATACACAATGGCCATAGAAATTAGTGATATTAAAGTAATTATTCCTAAAATTATAAAACTTCCTATTACTACCTCTGGCAATATTCCAAAGGTACTTTCATGAACGACATCATAATCATTATACATATTCTCACCACTCCTATATTCTATCATTAATTATATAACGTAGTTAGAACTGTGTCAATTTTAGAATTGATTATTTCATAAACAATCTGTTTTTTTGCAAAATAAAAACCCTTATTCTTTAAGGGTAATTTACTATCTGGTGACCAGTACGGGATTCGGACCCGTGAATGCCGCCGTGAAAGGGCGGTGTGTTAAGCCACTTCACCAACTGGCCAATAATGGCGCCCCAACTAGGACTTGAACCTAGGACCCCTTGATTAACAGTCAAGTGCTCTAACCAACTGAGCTATTGAGGCAAATACTAAATGGTGGGCCTGGGAGGACTTGAACCTCCGACCTCACGCTTATCAGGCGTGCGCTCTAACCACCTGAGCTACAAGCCCATTCAATGGGTTACTTCTACATTCTACA
>CATKEA010000262.1 GCA_949746915.1 uncultured Bacilli bacterium | reverse complement strand
TTAATAACCTCTCCGTCAATCTCAGCAATAGTTGCTTTTCCTTTTGGATTACGTGACTCAAATAATTCCTGAATACGAGGAAGACCTTGAGTTATATCTTCTCCACCAGCAACTCCACCAGTATGGAATGTTCTCATTGTAAGCTGTGTACCAGGTTCACCAATTGACTGAGCTGCCATAACACCGATAGCTTCTCCAATTTCAACCATATTACCTGTAGCAAGATTACGTCCATAGCACTTACGACATACTCCATTATGAGTAGCACAGGTTAATAATGTACGAATTTCTACTTCTTTAACACCAGCTTTAATAATTTTTTCAGCAATTTGTTCAGTAATAAATGTTAATTTATCACAAATAACTTCTTTAGTTTCAGGATTAATAACCTTTTTATTAGTAAATCTACCAACAATACGATCATATAAGCTTTCAATTACTGCACCTGTCTTGTCATTTAAGAAATCACGAACAACAACACCTTGATCAGTACCACAATCATCTTCACGAACAATAACATCTTGACTTACATCAACTAAACGACGAGTTAAATATCCTGAATCAGCTGTCTTTAATGCTGTATCAGCACTACCTTTACGAGCACCATGTGTAGATAAGAAGAATTCTGAAACGCTAAGTCCTTCTTTAAATGATGATAAAACTGGAATTTCAACTGATTCTCCATTTGGTTTAGCCATAAGTCCACGCATACCAGCAACCTGTGTAAAGTTAGAAATATTTCCACGAGCTCCTGAATGCATCATCATAAAGATTGGATTATCTAAATCTGCATTAGCAATTTCTTGTAATTCTTTTTGAACTTTATCCTTAGCATTATTCCATGTTTCAATTACATTATCATATCTTTCTTGCTCAGTAATCAAACCACGTTTATACTGCTTATTAATTGTATCAACAATTTTTTGATGTTCCTTAACAATTTCATCTTTATTATCACAAGGAATAATATCAGAAGCTGATACAGTAATTCCAGCTAATGTTGAATACTTAAATCCTAAATCCTTTAAATTATCAAGGAAAATAGAAGTTTCTGTAGTTTTATAACGCTTAAATATTTGCGCAATAATCTTTTCAAGTATTTTCTTAGCAAAAGGTTTTACCAAAGGCATGTTAGCAACTTCTTCAGGTATATTTTTACCTTTTTCAATGAAATATTTATTAGGTGTAATTGAATTAATATTTTCATCTGATGGTTCATTTATATAAGGAAATGAATCTGGAAGTATTTCATTAAATTTAATTTTACCAACAGTAGTAACTAAATATTTACCATGCTGTTCACTCGTAAATAACTTATATTTAAATGAATCTACTGGAATAACTATTCTTGTATGAAGATCTAACTCACGTCTTTCATAAGCCATTAATGCCTCATTAGTATTCTTAAATAAACGTCCTTCTCCTTCATGACCAGCTTTTTCCATTGTTATATAATAGTTACCAAGTACCATATCTTGGCTTGGAGTAACAATTGGATCACCTGATTTTGGATGTAAAATATTATTAGCACCTAACATAAGAAGTCTAGCTTCTGCTTGTGCTTCTTCAGATAATGGTACATGAACAGCCATTTGATCTCCATCGAAGTCAGCATTAAATGCTGTACATACAAGTGGATGTAAACGAATTGCTTTACCACCAATTAAAATTGGTTCAAATGCTTGAATACCAAGTCTATGTAGTGTAGGAGCACGGTTTAACATAACTGGATGTTCTTTTATAACTTCTTCAACTACATCCCAAACAACTGGATCTTGATTTTCAATTAAACGCTTAGCAGCTTTAATATTATGTGCGATATCTTTTTCGACTAATCCATGAATAACATGTGGTTTAAATAGCTCTAGTGCCATTTCTTTTGGAAGACCACATTGATACATTTTTAAAGATGGACCAACAACAATAACACTACGTCCTGAATAATCAACACGCTTACCTAATAAGTTTTGACGGAAACGCCCTTGTTTTCCGCCCAACATTGCAGTAAGTGATTTAAGATCGCGTTGTTTGCTGCCTTGCACCGGCTTGCCACGTTTACCATTGTCTATAAGGTTGTCAACAGCCTCTTGCAACATTCTTTTTTCGTTGCGGATAATAACATCTGGAGCACCAAGTTCCATAAGTTTTTTCAAACGGTTGTTACGATTGATAACACGACGATACAAGTCATTAAGGTCACTTGTTGCATAACGGCCGCCATCCAGTGGCACCATTGGTCTAAGTTCTGGTGGAAGCAC
>CATKEA010000261.1 GCA_949746915.1 uncultured Bacilli bacterium | reverse complement strand
TATTAATATTATTTCCATTAATAGTTTTATTTTATTATTTTTGATTATTTAACAATAATAATTTATAATATTTCCAAGCTAGTATTCTTAAGGCGTGATTATTAATTTGTTCTTCTGTTATGGTGTTATTTTCTACTGCTGTTTTAATAGACGTAAAGCTTTCTATATAGTCAGTTGTTATTATCAAATCATTTCCAGCTTGAATAGCTTTAACTGCCACATTATCAATATTATTTAAAGCACCCATTGCAATATCATCAGTCATTATTACTCCAGTAAATTTTAGTTCATTTCTTAAAAGATTATGAACTCCTGCTGATAGAGATGCTGGATTAGTATTATCAATATTAGTAACAATATTATGTCCGACCAAAACAGCTTCTGCTTTAGCATTTATTCCTGATGCAAATGGAGGAATATCATTTTTTAAAATATCATCATAACTTCGATTATCTGTTACTGGTCCAACATGAGTATCTTGATTATTTCCATGTCCTGGAAAGTGTTTTAAAGTATATGATACTCCTGTATTTTTTCCAGCTTCGATTACTGTTTTAGCATAAGTTGATGTCAAGTCTGTATTTTCTTTTAATGTTCTTTCATACATATGGTCACTTGAGTTCGTTGAAACATCTACCACTGGTGCTAAATTTAAATTGATACCTAAATTATTCAGTACTCTACTTTTATTTATTGTATCATTTTTTATTGCTGTAAAGCCACCTGCTTTATATATCTCACTTGGAGATTTAAACTTTTCTGCAACAAGAGAAGGATTACTACTTATTCTAACAACACTTCCGCCTTCTTCATCTACTGCTGTTAATATCGGAATACTACTGGCATTTTGTAAATTACGCATCATTGTTTTAACTTCTTGCTCTGTTTTATCTTTAAAATCTTTAGCAAAAAATAAATATCCCCCAAATTTATATTTTTTTAATATTTCTATTTGATTAGAATCTGGGTATCTTACTAAAAGCAATTGACCAATCTTTTCATCTAAGGTTAACGTTTCTAGCTTTTGTCTTGCCAGTTTATAAAAACTTCCAAAAAGATCTGAATCGGAGAAACTAATATTATTTATATCTCTACTATCATCACTATCTTTTGAAACACGATAACTTAGAACATTACAATCTTGATTATCCTTATTTTTATCTAATATACCAGAACATTCAATTGTAATATGATCTCCAATAGTTACACCTGATGTTTCAACATTAAAAGTATAAATAATAGAATCAGCATCTTGAATGGTAACTGTATTTCCACTATATTTCGTAACTGTTCCCATTACTGTCTTTAAATTTTTAGACTTCATCTTAGAGCTATTTTTGCTAATAATAGACATTGCTCCAATTGAAAATACTAAACCTACAATACAACCAATAATAATTAAATTTTTCTTATTCATCTTATCACCATATTAAATTATATTGGTAAAAAAAATTATTATTCGTAGATTACTGTAATATTTTTTTCTTGAGCCTTTTGACTTATTTCATCTTCATTTTTCATAGAATTAGCAAGTAATATCATTCTTGAATATTTATCAATAGTGATAGATGTATTTTCTTCACTATTTTCAATATTTTCTATTATTTTTGGTAAAGAAGATTTTAATTGTTTTGACATTTTTGATTCATCTTTACTATTTTTTATTATTGAACTAAGGGTTGTGAATTCTCTTATATATAAATTTAGAAGAATATAATCTTCAAGTTTGATACTATCAATAAATAAAACATCATTATAAGTCAAATCATATTTCATTAGTTGATCTATAATATCTTTTATTGAAGCATTATCTAATAGTATCTCTTCATTTTTATCTGGATAATAATTTGCTAATCCTACTTTGTTTTTTGAATATAATACAAATAATTCATTATTCCAAATATCTTTATTTTTAAGTAGAGAATAACAATTATCTTGATTGCTATTGTCTTTTATATCCAAAATTAACTTTTTTAAAATATTTTCTTCCATAACTATAACCTCGTTTTCATTATACAATTTTACTAAAAAAAATAAAAGTACTTTTATGTACTTTTAACTTTCTTTTACTTTGTATACTAGCATTTGTTCTGGTAATAAGAAAAGCTGTTCATTAACAGATATTAGTTCTTCCTGGGGTATTTTCAAATTATCAGAAACACTTTTTAAAGTTTCTCCTTCTTTAGTAATATAAACCTTAGTATTTTTATTTGGAACCATAATTTTTTGATTTTCGTGGATGTACTCATCTTTTTTTAAACCATTTATTGCTACTAGGTCATCAACATCAATATTATGCATTTGTGCTATGCTATATAAAGTATCACCCTTTTTTACTATATGATAAGTAAAGGGAGCTTCTGTTTGTCTTGGTATTATTAACTCCGTTCCAGGTTCTAAGTAAGTAGCATCACTTAAATCATTAGCAGTGATAATATCAATTATTCTAACTCCAAAACGACGAGCAATAGTAATAATATTATCGCCCTCTTGTACAATATATCTTTCCATAAGTCCTCCTTCATAGAAAGTATATTACATAATTCTACTTATTATTCACCCTTATAAACAGCATATATATTTTTATAATTATAATTAAATTCATTCCTTTGAATTATTTTTTTGATACCCTTATTTTCATTATAATAGTAAAGTGTATCTCCAATAATAAAATATACGGTATCTTTATTTACTGTGATACTTCTTAAATTATCTAATTTGAAAAGTACTACTCTTTTACTTAAATCATTTTTATAAAGCCGAGATATTTCACCAGCATTATTCAAGTAATAGTAACGATCTGTTTCATATATTTCTGTATATTTATATTGTTTTAATTCTTCAACCTTAGAATAGTCCTTAACAAATTTTATTTCAGTATCTTTAAAATCATTGATATTTTTATCTTGCCAAGTACCATTATAATACTGGGCGTTTATACTCTTATCTCCAATTTTACGTGGATTATTACTATCATCACTTATTTCATATTGAACTAAGTTTTTAGGATCAAAAATATATAATTTATCATCTATAACACCATTTAAATATGTATTTTTAGATAAAATATCAGTCAATTTTAACTCATGCTTTTCTCTTCTTTTGATATTAATTCGATAATATGTTGCAAATTCTTGTAAATTATCATCATTATATTTAGGAATATAATAATTGTATCCGATTAATGTTCCAAGTTTATTTTCATATATGTCATTATCAAATAATGATACATAGTAAGTTCTATCATTATCTGCTATATAAATATTATTATAGAGCCAAATTACAATAATATCTTCTTTCATAATATTTTCCTTATAGTGGGTTACAATACCATCAGGTGTACTTATTATTTCATCCTTATTCCATGATTCATTAACTATATTTTTACTTCTTAAGGACTCTTCTAATTGTTTTACTAAAGGATTATCTTTGTAATAGTTATAACTATAAGTCGTTTTGTCATTTTTAATGCTACATGTTATATTGCTAGATAATGTATCTTTCAAATAAATAGGATAAATACACATCATATTATCATTGTTCGTAGCTTGTATATCTTGAATAATTTTTTTTCGTTTGTTAAAGTTATCTTTAACCTCATAGATAAAACTATAGTCGCTATTTTCCATTACTAATGTATAATATCCTGATTTTTTCTTATCATATATTTCTCTAACTTTAAACTTTATATTCTCAGAAACTAAATCATAAGTTATGTCATGTCCACTTTTTAAAAATGTTACTCCAAACTGATAAATAATAGCTAAGATAGCTAATAAAAACATAAATGTAAATATTCTTTTCATTTAATCCTCACCTATTATGATTATAGCAAAAAAAAGTATTTGTTACTAGCTTAATTTCGCATAATACAAATATCATTTTTGATATTATTATTTATAATATAGTAGCAATAATTTCTTGATTTTTCTAAATCTATTTTAACTTAGTAGTATTACTATCAAATTGTCAGCACTAGTTTCTAAAATAGTAGCGGATATTTTTTTCTTTTATAACAAAAAACAACTAGAAAAT
>CATKEA010000260.1 GCA_949746915.1 uncultured Bacilli bacterium | reverse complement strand
AATCCATGAATAGCTCAAACAACTCTTGATCCGAAACTCCTACCAACATCGATCTAGCAATACTCATAACAGCATACCGAAAATGAACTTTTGCATACTCTTTATCTAACAAACAATAAATCCACTTCATCATATTTTTAATCACAAATATTTCATCTGAATAAACAAAAGCTTCCTCCTTATGAACCATCAAAGGAATTTCCAAATAAGTAAAAATTTTCTTATATAAATCAAAAGAAGTTTTCCGATCTAACAAAATTGAAAAATCTTGGTAACAAATATCTCTTAATACACCTTGATCTTTATCAAACACCTGATAGTGTTGCTCCACCTTTTTTTTGATATCGCTAGCGATCAAAAAAGCCTCCACCTCTTCAGTACGATACCATTTCGCTAATTCTGCTCCTGTATATTCATAATTAAATAACTCCAAATGATAATCCTGATTTGTAGCTCCCTTTTGCTCATAAGAAAGATTTCCAAACACCATAGCATGCCCTTGATGATAATCTGCTCCACCAATCTCTTCATCCATCACTTTTTCAAACAAAAAATTAATATCATCTAATACTTCTCTTCTAGAACGAAAATTTTTATTCAAATCAATTTTTTCGCCATCCTGATGTCTCCGATAACGATTATATTTATCCATAAAAATATTGGGATTCGCATTACGAAACCGATAAATCGATTGCTTAATATCCCCTACCATATAAACATTATGATCAGAAATAAGAGAAATAAAATAATCACCAATATCATTAGTATCTTGATATTCATCAATCATAATTTCATTAAAGGAAGCTTTTAATTCTTCTCTTATTTCTTTATAATTTTTAACAATCGTAATAGCCATTTTAGATATATCTACAAACTCATAATTATCAATCTTAAATTTATAATTATAAATTTTCATATCAAGCTCTAAAATAATCTCAATAATTATCGTAACATAATCTTTAGTACTTTTAATTGATTCAATTATTTCTCTTTCACAATCATAAGTACAAACATCTAATAGCTCTTTTATTTTAGTAGCAAGTAAAGTCTTAAGTGTTTTAACTTCATCTTCACTATTTCTAGGTACAGCTGGAAGTTTAATATCACCTACATTTTTAATATCATCATAGGTAGTACAACCAAATAAATCTTTTAAAACACCATAGACTTTTTCATAATAATCTTCATCAATATAAGATGATAAATCCTGAAAAGTATTATTAATTGAATCTATTTTTTCCTTAAGATAACTATTGTATTTAACTATGATATCATTAATACTATCATCACTATAATAATTTTTAACATAATTATTAAGATACGCAACTTTATCATATCTCATATCCAAATTATTATTTAACTTATAAATAAAATCTCGAATCTCTCTATCATCTTTTATTGAAAAATCTCCTATCAATTTCAAAAATTTTGGATTTTCTTCATTATAAAGACGTTCAAATATCTCATCAATTATTTTTCTTTTTTCAATACCAATAATATTCGAATCAATTATAGAAACATTTTTACTGATATTTAAAACATGATGATACCTTTTAACAATTGATAAGGCATAAGAATCAAATGTTGTAATATAAGCTTTATCAATTCGATCTAATTCATCTTTTAAATCATTACTAATAATACTCTTCCTAATTCTCATCATCATTTCAAAAGCCGCAGCCTTAGTAAAAGTTAAAATTAACAACTGATCAACATGAACACCTTGCTGAAGTTTTCTAAGTGTTCTAGCTGTTAAAACTGCTGTTTTTCCACTTCCAGCTCCTGCACTAACTATAATATTTTCTCCTTCATAATCAATAGCTTCTTGTTGTTCTTTAGTCCATGCCACAAGTATCACCTCCTAAAAAGCTAAGTCCATCTTGTTTTTCATAATCGACATAATCACTTTCTTTTTTATAACAAATATCTCCAAATGGACAAAAATCACATCCAATAGGTTTAGTATCTATCCTTTTAGGATTTATCTTAAAATCAGCATTAATAATTGCCTTAGCTGCAAATATAATTTTTTCATCGACAAACTTGCTTAAATTATCAACTTCATCATCACTAATTATTTTAGTATAATGACTAAAACCTTTACTAGTTGTTTTCATTGATTTAATCATTGAACTATTTTCATACTCTGGATCAAAATACCCGAGAGCTTTAATATTATCTGTTGAATAACCATTTAATTTTAAAAGATCCCTCTTCTGTTCTAAATAACTTTTCTTAGTATCTCTTAAGATTTCTTCATGCAATATCTTTTGTAAGTAAAATCCAACTACAAATATATCAGTAAGTTTTTTCATATGTTTAATTAAATAAACATAAACTGGTAACTGCATTGAAATACCATAATAAGTATTAGATAAATCAATTGGAACACTTCCTGTTTTATAATCAATAATTGCGGCATATGTCAACCCATTTATTTCTTTATACATAAGCTTATCAATAACCCCCATAAAGGTTGTAGGTATTTCTAAATTTTTATTGATATAAACTTTTTCTTCCAAAAGTAATGATGTCAAAGAAGAAGACTCATGTTGTTTTTTTATTGTATCAATAACTAACAATAGTTCTTCTTTTAATCTCTTCAAGAAAAAAGCTTCTTCACTATTAAATTGATATTTATTAACTTGTAAATTCCATTCGTTTTCAAATACAAAATTATCATTAAAACATACTGATAAAATATAATGAAAAATATTTCCAACAGTTATTTTAAATGTTTCTATAAACTTATCTACTCCTAAAATATTACTAAGATAATATTTAAATTGACACCTGTAAAAATTATCAAGACTAGAATAAGATAATAAAAGCTTATTATCTAAATATACTTGTATCTTTTCTTTAGCTATTCCTGTAAATTTATTATCATAAGTTAAATAAGGAAGATCACTATAATTAGCATATAACAAATTAATATTTTCATCAATTGAACCATACTTAATATATTGATCAAGATACTTCGTAAGTTTCATCTTACTATACAATTTTGAATAAGACTTACTTAAATCTATCTGATAATCGCTTATCACATTCATCTTTTCATTTTCAATAATAATAGAAGGATAAAAAGTTTCAAATGGTGTTTTAAGTTTATAGCTAATTGTTAAATTAGAAATTCTATAGATTGTATCAACTACCTTTAAATAAGCTATTTTATTTTTTTCAATTGTTGTATCAATACCAACTTCAATCTTTAAAGAATCATTGATAAAATCTTCATCTCTTTTAACAACTGGATATCTACCATGATTAAAACCAACTAAAAAAACATAATCACCATCTTCAAAATTATATAAATCAAAGTCAGTTATTTTAACACAATTAGAAAGTTCTTTTTCCTTTAAAAAAGTATTCTTTAAATCCTCTTTCAAAAGTTCAATAATCTTTCTCTTATCATCCTTAAACCAAACATATTTATTACAAATAGTAATGAGCTGATTTATAATAGAAACTTCCTCTGACTTACTATATACTTCTTGCAATTTCAAAATAATTTCCTCAAAATCTAAACCATCCTGAATATTTCTAATAAACATATTACCTATATATGTATAATAAATTGCTGTCTTCTTTGAACTTATTGGAATATTATGAAACATCGCTAACTTTTCTAACAAATTATAATACTCATCATCAACACCAGTAATTTTTATTTTATTGATATCAACATTATTTTTTAGTAATTCAATTATCTTCCTAAAAACAAATTCAACTTCATCTTCTATAGTTTGGAATTGATATACATCTAATTTATCCTTTTGTATTTTTGTTCTATCTAGAATTTTAACATTCGTAATTGCTTCTAATTGATTAATTACTTTTCTTTGAAACTTTGTCAGAAAATCATATCCATACAAAACAATACTTTTATTTTTCAAAAATTTTTTAAATAATTCATCAATAATCAAAAGATTATTATCAAGTAAAAATCTAAATTTTAATACAATGCTATTTAACTTATCTGATTCATATAAATAAGTATCTGTATAATACATATTTTCAATATATACTTTACTAACATTATATTTTAAACCATATTTAGTCATCATTCTAAAAATTGTTTCTTCATTGTAGTCAAAATAAAGATGTTTTATAACATCTTCTAAACTCATTATCTTTATATTTTTAAGTACATTACTATTATCAAACATCATAAGAAATTTAAGTTTTAAATTGCTTGGTACAATGAGAAGTGTATTATCATCTACAAAGTCATCTATGTTCATAACTACCTCCACATTCTAATAAATAAATTATAACAAAAAAAAGAAAGAAATTCTATAAAGAAGCTTTCTTTTAATATACTTTTTATTTTTTAAATGCAGGATAAGTTTTTAAAAATTCTTCACGATATTCCAATAAACGATCTTCTTTTATTGCTTCTCTTATCTCTTCTGTAAGTTTAATTAAAAAACGAATATTATGAATCGATAAAAGTCTTCCACCTAATGATTCATCCACTGTTATTAAATGTCTAATATATGCCTTTGTATAATTTTTACAAGTATAACAATCACACATATCATCAATGCAAGTAAAATCTTCACGATACTTAGCATTCTTTAAATTAATTTTACCATGCCTTGTAAAAGCATTCCCATGTCTTGCAATTCTAGTTGGCAAAACACAATCAAAAATATCAACTCCACGAATTACTCCTTCAATTATATCAAGTGGTTCACCAACACCCATCAAATAACGAACTTTATCTTCCGGCATATAAAGAGTAGCATATTCTATCATCTTAAGCATTGTTTCTTTATCTTCTCCAACAGAAGTTCCTCCAATAGAGTAACCATCAAAATCAAGTTTAGCTGTTTCAATAGCACTCCATTTACGAAGATCTGGAAATTCTCCACCCTGAACTATTCCAAACAAAGATTGATTATCATTTTTATGAACATCTTTTCCTCTCTTAGCCCATCTTAAAGTTCTCTCAACAGATTTTTGCATATACTCATGTGTAACAGGAAATGGTGGACATTCATCAAAACTCATAGCTATATCACTATCCAACTTATTTTGAATTTCAATTGATTTTTCTGGTGTTAAAAATAACTTAGCACCATCAATATGACTTTTAAAATGAACTCCCTCTTCTGTAATATCCTTTGGATCTGCTAAACTAAAAACCTGAAAACCACCACTATCAGTAAGAATTGGACCATCATAATTCATAAATTTATGTAAACCACCTGCTTTTTCTATCAAATCTTCTCCTGGGCGAAGCCATAAATGATAAGTATTAGCTAAAATTACTCCAGCTTGGGCATCCTTCAATTCTTCTGGAGTCAGCATCTTAACTGTAGCACGAGTACCAACAGGCATAAACATTGGTGTTTCAACAATACCATAATTAGTCTCTAAAGTTCCAAGTCTTGCCATTGTATCTTTCTCTTTTTTTATTAAATTATATTTAACCTTCATAATGACCTCCTACTTTATATACATAGCATCTCCAAAAGAAAAGAAACGATATTTTTCTAAAACTGCTATATTATAAGCGTTTAAAATATTATCTCTACCTGCTAAAGCTGACACTAACATAACAAGTGTTGACTTTGGTAAATGAAAATTTGTAATTAAATTATCAATTGCCCTAAATTTATATCCTGGATAAATAAATATATCTGTAAATCCACTACACTCTTTAAACTTTCCATGTAAGCCGATAATCGTTTCAAGTGTTCTAACTGAAGTTGTTCCAACACTAATTATCTTACGTCCTTCTTGCTTTGCGATATTTAATTTATCAGCAACTTCCCTACTCATAGAAAAAAACTCACTATGCATTTTATGCTCTAGAATATTTTCTTCACTAACTGGTCTAAAAGTTCCAAGTCCAACATGTAGTGTCACATACAAAACATCAACACCTTTATTTTTTATTTGTTCTAAAAGCTCTTCTGTAAAATGAAGCCCAGCTGTCGGAGCGGCACTACTACCAGGATTCTTCGCATATACCGTTTGATACCTAGTCTGATCATCTAATTTTTCATGAATATAAGGAGGAAGTGGCATTGTACCAAGCTTATCCAAAATTTCTAAAAGAATTCCCTCATATATTAGTTTAAACTTTCTAATACCTTGTTCTTGTTCTTCGATACATTGTGCTTTTAATAAACCATTACCAAAAGACACAATTGTTCCAACTTTAATACGTCTAGCTGGTTTCGTTAAACATTCCCAAATATCATCTTGAACATCTTTCAAAAGTAAAACTTCAATAACAGCATTTGTTTCTTCTTTTGTACCAATTAATCTAGCTGGTAAAACCTTAGTATCATTTAATACTAAGGTATCTCCCTCATTTAATAACTCAACAATATCATAAAAATATTTATGTTCAACCTCACCAGTCTTTTTATCAAGAACCAAAAGTCTAGAATGATCTCTTTCTTTAATAGGCACTTGTGCTATTAATTCTTCAGGCAAATTATAATCAAAATCAGATAACTTCATACAAATCACTTCTTCTCTTTTTTTATTCTTCAATATTTATTTCTTTTTTTGCTCTTTTCTCTTTTTCTACATCCAAACTATCCATATAATCATCAAAACCTGATTTTTCCATCAATTCATCATGACTACAATTAGCAAGGAATGAAATAGTACTCTTTAAAAATGCATCTATTTCATTTTTATCATCTATATTAGTTATTGATGCATTTGCTAAATCATCAACAAATCTCATAATAAAAATTCTTTCTGTCATATCAAGAGACTTTACTCTTATCTCTTTTAATAAATCATCATTTTCAAAAACTTTTAATTTTTCTTTTATTCCATCTAATTTCAAACCTTCTAGATAACTAAGCAATGTAAAAAGATTCCCATCAGTAAACTTAGTAATCGGTATTTTAGATAATTCTATCATACCAGCTAATGATGTTATCAAAGAAACTTTTCTTGAAGCCTCTATATACAACTCATCAATATAAATAACCATGTCTAAAAATTTTCTTTTTACATCGTCCTCTTCTAAAAATATAACAGGGAAACTATTCCACTTTTTTATAGAATCTTTCTCATCATATTCTTCAAAGTTCTCATCAAAAATCTCATTTATTTTATCTGAAATTTTTTCTAATGTCAATCCTACATGACTTTCAAACAATCTTTCATTATCCATTTTCATTCTCCCTTTTTATCCAAAAATAGTATTTTGATATTCAATTTTTAAACATTCATATGCTTTACTTGTTACCATTCTACCACGAGCTGTTCTTTTTAATAAACCATTCTGAAGTAAATAAGGCTCGTAAACATCCTCAATTGTACTTACTTCTTCTCCTATTGAAGAAGCAATAGACTCAATTCCAACAGGCCCACCATTAAACTTATTTATAATAGCTAGTAATATTTGATGATCAGTTTCATCAAGACCATTCTCATCTATTTTCAATCTTTCTAATGCTTTTCTAGTAACATCCATATTTATCGTTGAACAACCATCAACAAGTGCAAAATCTCTAACCCTTTTAAAAATTCTATTAGCAATTCTAGGAGTTCCTCGACTACGTTTTGCTAACTCAACGCTAGCATCATCATCTATTGGCATATCTAAAACTCTAGAAGTTCTTTTTACAATCTCTGTAAGTTCTTCAACTGTATAATACTGCAATTTACAAATAATTCCGAATCGATCTCTAAGCGGTGAAGATAAGTCTCCTGCTCTAGTTGTTGCTCCAACTAATGTAAAAGGAGGCAAACTAATTTTAATACTTCTAGAATTTCCTTCGCTTCCAACTACTAAATCAAGAGAAAAATCTTCCATCGCTGGATACAATATTTCTTCAATACTTCTTGGCATTCTGTGAATTTCATCTATAAATAAAATATTCCCAGGCTCAAGACTTGATAAAATAGCCGCTAAATCACCTTGTTTTTCTATACTAGGTCCACTTGCTGTTTTAATATCTTTTCCCATCTCATGAGCAATTATATAAGACAACGTCGTCTTTCCAAGACCAGGAGGACCATACAATAAAACATGATCAAGTGACTCATCACGCATTTTTGCTGCTTCTATAAATATCTTAATATTTTCTTTAGCATCACTTTGACCAATATAATCCTTTAATAAATCAGGTCTAATATTTTCTTCTAAAACTTCATCTTCTAAAGTTTCTTCTAAATCTACAATACGTTCATTCTTTTCTTCCATGCTGTTCCTCCTATTTACTAAAGCCTGAATTATCTAATTTTTGACTACTCTGAGTTATTATGCAAGTTACACCATTTTGCACTTCTTTATTTTGAACAATAACATCTTCCCCAATAACATTCTTAATAGCCTCTTTCTGTAAATCTGTTATTGTATCTTCATTATATAGTAAAACACAAGTATCACTCTCATAATCAATCTCAATAAAGTTACATTTTCCTACTAAAAAAAGTTCTGAACAATGTGTAGAAGAAATAAAATTTTCAAAATAAAGTTGACTAAAACTCATATCTTTTATTAATCTATCATTGCAAATAGTATTAGCTAAAGCAGAATGGCGACAATAATCATGCTTCTTCATAATCTTTCCATCAGCTTTAATAAAACAATCCATAGATTCTTCTAAAAAATCAACTTCTTCTAAAACATCTTCTGTTACCTGTAACATAAAAATATTACTATCCATTTTATCATAAAATGTCGAAAGAACATTTTGATATAAACTATCATCTGGGTTTATATCAACAGTGTCCAGAACTTTTTGCTTATCTACTGTATAATACAAAGAGTTTCTACATACTAAATACTTATCATTATTAAATAAAGGATTAACAAAAATATATTCAAGTGAACCCATTACATAATCAAACGGACTTAAAGCGCTATTATTAAAATCATCTACTAAATTACGCTTTTCTATTTCTTGACAACAATAATCAAAAACTTCATAATAAGGAATATATTCTATAGTATCAGCATTCTTTGCAAGAAAACCAACTTTACTTTGTACCTTCATAACCTCACCTACTTCAATAATAATTTCAACGCTTCTTTTACCTGATCTTCTATAGACATAGAACTATCAACTTTAGTAAGAACTTTAGAAAATTCCTTTTCTTTATAACCAAGTCCCTTTAACACCTCAACAAGTTCTTCATAACCTCCTGAAACTGGTAAACTCTTATCTGCATAAACTTTTCCTTTTAAATCAAGAATAATTTGTTTTGCTAATTTATCACCAATTTTTGGAAATTTTCTAAGATATAATATATTTTCTCTATCAATTGCATCAACAATACCATTAATAGAACCTGTTGCTAAAATAGGTAAAGCCATCTTACAACCTAAGCCCTTAACACCTATAAGCTTCAAAAAGAACTCTTTTTCTTCTACACTTTTAAAACCATATAATGTATTTTCATCTTCTCTAATTTGCTGATATATATATATTTTTACCTCTTCATTTTCACTAAAAGCATAAGGATTTGGGGTATATATCAAATAACCAATATTATTAACTTCCAACGTAATATAAGTACTAGATATTTCAGTAACTTTTCCAAACATATATTGATACATTTTCTTCTCCTCCATAACATACTAATTATATCGTAAAAAATAAAAAATTGCTACACAAACAAAGTACAAAAGAATAAATTTAAACTAATTTGTCAAAGCAAATTTTACAAAGCTTCTACCTTTTATATAAATCCATAATTGCATTATATATTATCATACAATTGTTCGTCAATATTATTTTTCAAATTTTTAATTTATTTCCACTAATAAATAAAAATCTCATTATAAATTACTTCTACTTTAATTGTAATAAAAAGAAGTGTAATATCTAATCACATTTCTGTAACTATTTATTACACTTTTATACCTTTACAATATTCTGTAATCTTTTTATAACTTTTTTCTCAATTCTAGAAATATATGATTGACTAATTCCAAGAAGATCAGCTACCTCTTTCTGCGTCATTTCTTTCTTCCCCATAAGCCCATAACGTAAAGTTATTATTTCCTTATCTCTAGGACTAAGTTTATTAATTTCTTCTAACATCATGTTTCTTTCTACTTCATGTTCTAATCCTTTTGTAACAATATCAGCATCTGTTCCTAATATATCCTCCAAATGAAGCTCATTCCCATCTGGATCAAAGCTTAAGGACTCATCAAATGATACCTCCCCATTTACTTTCTTATTTTTTCTAAGATACATCAAAATTTCATTATCAATACACCTAGATGCATAAGTAGCAAGTTTTATATTTTTATCCATTTTATAAGTCTTAATACCTTTTATTAATCCAATTGTTCCAATACTAACTAAGTCCTCTAAATCAACCTTTGTGTTCTCATAACGTTTTGCTAAAAAAACAACTAAACGTAAATTATGTTCTATAAGTTTATCACGAGCAAATAAATCCCCATCCTCTGCCATCACCAAATAATATTCTTCTTCTTCCTTACTTAATGGTTCAGGTAAAATATCACTAGCACCAACATAAAACATACTACTTGTTACTTCAAACATTTTAATTATTCCTAATAATAAACTAACCATTTGGGTCCCTCCTTAATAAAATATATGTTTTTTTACATACATTTATTATATAAAGGGACTCTCCAATATTTTGTCGAATTATAAATCAAGTAAATCTTTATGAAGAATAATATTAGCATCAACATTTCTTATTTTAAAGCACTTGTTAGCTATTCCAAGTAAAAATTCTTTATTTATCTTATCATTATCAATATATAAATTATCTATTTTTACACAAGGAATAACACCACTACTATCAAGTGTATTATAAGAAACATATATATACTTAGATTCTAATACAAAAGAATCATCATAAAGAATTAAAACTGGTCTTTTCTTAAATGGATCATATAACGAATTACCAGTATCTATGTATCCATTATATTTATATGTCTTACCATTAATTATCATTGTTACTACATGAATCATATTTCTTCTAACTTTAAAAAAATTAATCTGTTTAAGATAACTATAAAGCATAAATAAAGATGCAAAAAAATAAATAAAAAGACTAATTGAAATATTACTTTTTGTAAAAACTAATCCAGTATTAGTGTATGATAGTTGAATCTT
>CATKEA010000259.1 GCA_949746915.1 uncultured Bacilli bacterium | reverse complement strand
TTTTTTATTTATTTTTAATAATAAATAAGAAAATGTTTACTTTTTATTGTATAATTAATTATATAGTGTATGTGGGAGGACTAAATGAAGAATGTAATTGAAGTTAAGAATTTAACTAAAGAATATAAGCAGTTAAGAGCAATAGATGATTTGTCTTTTACTGTTAGAGAAGGAGAAATTTTAGGTTTGCTTGGGCCAAATGGGAGTGGAAAATCAACAACTATAAATTGTCTTTTATCTCTTCTTAAGTTTAATAGTGGAAATATTAAGATATTTGGACAAGATATGATGCCAGATGCTTATGAAATAAAAAGAAATATTGGAGTTGTTTTTCAAGATGTAGCAGTTTTTGATGAATTGACAGTATATGATAATATTAATTATTTTTGTGGTTTATATATTGCTGATAAAAAATTAAGAAATCAATACGTAGAAGATGCTATTACATTAGTAGGGCTTGAGAATTATAAAAAATTTTATCCAAAGCAATTGTCTGGGGGACTTTTACGTCGTTTAAATATTGCTTGTGGTATTGTGCATAAACCTAAGCTTATTTTTTTAGATGAACCAACTGTCGCTGTTGATCCTCAGAGTAGAAATAATATTCTTGATGGTATAAAATCATTACGAGATCAAGGTGCAACGATTGTTTATACGACACATTATATGGAAGAAGTTGAAATTATTTGTGATCGAGTGATAATTCTTGATAAAGGGAAAATTATTGCTAGTGGAACAATAGATGAACTTAAAGCTTTGGCTAATATCGAGGAAAAGGTTACTTTAGAAGTTATTGATTTAGATTTAAAATATTTGGACGAGATAAAAAAATTAAAACATGTTGATGATATTTCGTATAGTAATAATCTGTTAATTATTACATATACAAAAGGGAAAAATAACTTGGTAGATTTAATAGATTTCTTAAAATTAAATAAGATAAATTATACTAAAATATTCTCAGAGAGACCTACACTTAATGATGTGTTTTTATATCTTACAGGTAAGGAGTTAAGAGACTAATGTTTTATCATAATTTTAAATATTCTTTGAAAATTCTTTTAAAGAATAAGATGTTAATTTTTTGGACCATTTTGTTTCCAATAATTCTTGGAACTTTATTTAATATGGCTTTTTCTGATATCGAGAAAAAGGAAAAACTTGATATTATTGATATAGCCATAGTTAATGATGAAAAATTTGAAAATAAAATA
>CATKEA010000258.1 GCA_949746915.1 uncultured Bacilli bacterium | reverse complement strand
TAAAAAAATTTTTTTCTAATATATATGTCCAAAATATAGTTTTAATAATTTTAATTAGTCTTTCTTTTGGAATAATTGATTTATATTTACGCTATTTTGGTTTTTCTTATATAAGCTATTATAAATATACTCATTTAGCACCCAATCTATTTACTTTAAGTTATATTTTAATAATTATAGGTTTTGTTTATCTATTACCCAAAAAAGGCAGTATTATCTTCTTAGCTATTTGTAATATTTTAGCTAATGTCCTTTTTATAGCTGAAACACTTCATATGAAAATACTAGATCGTTTTTTTTCATTTAGTGATTTATTATTAGGAACCGAAGCAGAAAGCTATTTAGGTTATGCCATTAAAAAGACTGATTTAAAAGTAATTATTTTTATAATAATATCTATCTTACTAACTGTTATTTCTTGTCTTTTAATTAGTAAGAAACAAAATTTAAAAAGGAATAAAAAATATTTTATCATAACCATAAGTACAATTATCATAACAGTATCTTTAACAAGATACCTTGCTATTAATAGATTAGGAAATTTTGCAAAAGATCCATTAGCGTGGGATGCTGCTTTTAAACCAAGAAATGTTTATAATGATTTTAATAATCAAACCAAAAGTTTAGAATTATCTGGTATGTATGAATTATTGTTTAGAAGTATGTACTTATACTACCAAGATTTATATGTAAATAATAGTAAGGAAGATGTTAAGAATATTAATGAATACATCAAAGAAAATCAAAAAGAAACATTAACCAATGATTATACAGCTATTTTTAAAGATAAAAATCTTATTTTAGTCTTACTAGAAAGTGTTGATAGTTGGATTTTATCAGAAGAAACGACACCAACTTTATTAAAACTTCAAAGGGAAGGTTTAAATTTTACTAATCGTTATGCTCCAGCATTTGGTTCTGGTCAAACTATAAACTCAGAGTTTGCGGTAAATACAGGACTTTATTCTGTAGGAAATACAAAGGCTATTTATAACTTTGATCGAAATGATTATAGATATTCACTTCCTAATTTGTTTAAGAATGAGGGATATACAGTAAATTCTATTCATGCTAATAGTGGAAACTTTTATAATCGTAGTAACTTACATATTGCTTTAGGATACGAAAAGCATCATGCTTTAAAAGATGACAAAAATAAGCCATTAGATAGTGATATTTATTTTAATGACACAACATTAGTAAAAGATAACTATAGTTATAATTTAATAGTACCAGATTCTGATAAGTTTATGAGTTTTGTAATAACTTATACGCCACATGTTCCATATGATAATACAAATAGTAGTTGTAAAGACAATCCATATAACTTAAAAGTTAAAGGAAACCAAGAACTTTCATGTTATCGAAATCTAATAAAAGAAAATGATGAATTTTTAAAAATATTACTTGAAAGATTAGAAGAAGATAAAAAATTAGATGATACTGTTTTAGTATTATTCACAGATCATTATTCGTATGGATATGAGGATCAAGCATATGTAAAAGAACAAAAACAAACTAAAGATACAAATTTACTACAAAATGTACCATTTATTATTTGGAGTAAAGATATCGAATCTGAGGAAATAGATACTATCATGGATACAGCAGATATTTTACCAACCATAGCAAATTTATTTGGACTAGACTTTGATTTAAATAATTATATGGGAGATGATGTTTTTAGTGAAAATCATGAGAAATTTGTCTACTTCCCAGATGGTTCATGGTATGATGGAACAATTTATTCAAATGATATTGATAAAATAAATGCAAATGAAGATAAATTTATTGCCGAAACAAGCAAAAAAGTAAATACAAAAATTAAAATAAATGAAGAAATAATTCTCAGTGATTATTTCAAAAATAGGGAAGCATATAAACAGGAAACAGACCAATAGTTGATGTAGAAAAGAGGAATTTTATGAATAATCAAGAACTAATAAAACAAGCTAGTTTAATTATTACATCATTAGTAGAAAGACTAAATAATAGTGAAGATTGGATGTTAAACTTAAATTGGAAAATAACTAATGAAGAAGTTGAAGCATTTTGTTCATATTATGGAGCTCTACCAACTGAAGTTGATTTAACTAGCTTGACTAGTTTTCATAAAAAGATGCAAGATTATTACAGAAATTCTAAAAATTGTACAGTCAATCTTTCTCCCTATTTTACTAATGATGGTGAAATTATTTCCAAATTTGAAGAAGTTCAAGCTGCGATAAATAATAATAAAAGTTCATTGTTAGATACAAAATTATCTTTATATAATGAAGTAATAGAAGATTTAAAAAATGCTCGAAATTTTTCTCCAATAGTTTTTATCTATGAAATATTTTTACACATTGATTTAGAAATAACAACTGAACCATTTAAAACTAAAATACTAGAAATTAAACAATCTATAGAAAAAGTAGTATCTAACACTAGTCAAATAGAAAATGCTAAAAAAACATTGCTTTTTACATCACTAAATAAAAAAGATACTGTATTTACTAAAAAGTTAAGAGAACAATATAAAACAACAGAAACTTTAGAGGTGTAATATGAAGAAGATAAATGTTTTTTTAGAACAAAAAATAGAGAAAATACTTTATCTTTTTTTGTTCTTACAACCAGTAATTGATTTACTTACATCATTATCAATTAATGTTTTACATATTGATATAACTTTTGGAATAATCATTAGAATGCTTTTTCTATTTTTAATAACATATTATTATTTATTTGTAATGAAAAATAAGAAAAGATATTTACAATATTTAATTGCAATTGTTTGTTATATG
>CATKEA010000257.1 GCA_949746915.1 uncultured Bacilli bacterium | reverse complement strand
ATAATTAATTAGATATTGGATGATAATTAAAATAATAAGAAGTTATTTATTTTATTATTTTGTTTTTGTATAATATAATTGGTGATTTTAGATGAAAAAGATTTTAATTGTTGAAGATGATCAGACTTTACAAGAGGAGTTAAAGTCTTTATTAGATAATGCGATGTATGAGTCAGTTATTTTAAAGGATTTTAATAATTCAAAAGATACTATATTAAAGGAAAATCCAGATTTAATTTTGCTTGATATAAATATTCCTAATATTAATGGAGAAATTTTGCTAAAACAAATTAGGAGTGAGTCCAATGTTCCAATAATTATGGTAACTAGTAAAATGAATGAAATAGATGAAGTTTTAAGTATGAGTTATGGTGCTGATGATTATATAACTAAGCCATATAATCCAACAATTCTTTTACTTAGAATTGCAGCAATATTTAAAAGAGTAGATCAAGAGCCTGATTTTTTAAAGTATGAAGATTTAAAAATTGTTCCAAGAAAGGGAATTATTATAAGAGGTAGTGATACTATTTATTTATCTAAAAATGAAATGTTAATTCTCTCTCTTTTAATTAGTAATCGTTCAACAATAGTAGAAAGAGAAACTATTGTAACAGAATTATGGGATAATGATGAGTTTGTTGATGATAATACATTAACAGTCAATATTAGTAGGTTGCGTAATAAGTTAAGAGATATTGGATATAGTGATATGATTGAGACTAGAAAAGGACAAGGTTATATAATTTTATGAGAATGAGCGATTATTTAAAAGATAAGATTATTATTATTTTTCTTGATGTTATTGGGTTTATCTTTGTTATTTTATTACTTTTAGTGCTTAAAATATCTAATGAAGGTATTATTGCAATTTCTTTTGTATTGGGATTAAATTTTGTATTGGTTTTATTATATGATTATTTTAGAAAGAAAGATTTTTATGATAAGCTTATATGTAATTTAGATTTGTTAGAAGAAAAGTATTTAATAACTGAATTAATTAAAAGGGGAGATTTTTTAGAGGGAAGAATATTTTATGATTCATTATATGAAATAAATAAATCGTTTAATGAGGAGATTGGAAAATTAAAGTATAATCAGGAAGCTTTTAAAGATTATATTGAAATGTGGATTCACGAGGTTAAAATACCTCTTGCTAATTTGATACTTATTACTCATAATAATAAAAGTTTAGTTGATCAAAGATTTTTAGAACAGTTAAAGAGACTTGAGGATTATCTTGATCAAGTTTTATACTATGTTAGAAGTGAAAATGCTGAAAAAGATTATTTAATTAAAGAAGTTAGATTATCATCTTGTATTAAGCAAGTAGCGTTAAAAAATAAGGATTCACTTTTATATAATAAGGTTATCTTAAAGACTAAGGTGACTGGCGAAGTTGTTTTAACTGATTCTAAGTGGTTAGAATTTGTTTTAAATCAACTTATAAGTAATAGTATTAAGTATCGTAATTTGAATGTTGATTCATATATAGAAATAAGTGCAGTTAAAGATTCTGATAAAGTGATTTTATCAATATATGATAATGGTATTGGAATAACTAAGCGAGATATACCTCGAGTTTTTGATAAAACTTTTACGGGTTCAAATGGAAGAGAAAATGTTAATTCTACGGGTATGGGATTATATATTTCTAAAAAATTAATTGAAAAACTTGGTCATAAAATTTCAATTGAATCTGTTTTGGGAGAATATACTAAGGTTAATATAATTTTCAGTAATCATGATTATTATGATGTTTTAAAGTAACTTACAGAAATGTAAGTTTTTGTAATATTATAATGACGACACTTTTTATATTTTTGGCTATAATTATTTATCGAAAGGAGAGGTATTATGCCTAATATGTTAAGAATAGAAAAAATAGAAAAATATTATGGAAGTAGATCTAGTTTAACAAAAGCTATTAATAATATATCTTTTGATGTTGAAAAGGGTGAATTTGTTGCAATAATGGGTTCTAGTGGAAGTGGAAAAACAACGCTTTTAAATTGTATTTCTACAATTGATAAAGTAACTAGTGGTCATATTTTTGTTGATGGAGAAGATATAACTAAATTAAGAGGGGGAAAACTTAATAAATTTCGAAGGGAAGAATTGGGATTTATTTTTCAAGATTTTAATTTATTAGATACTCTAACTGCTTATGAAAATATAGCACTTGCTTTATCAATTCAAAATGTTTCGGCAAGTAAAATAGAGGATAAGGTAAAAGATGTTGCTAAAAAATTAAATATAGAAAATGTTTTGAATAAGTATCCCTATCAAATGAGTGGGGGACAGAAACAACGTGTTGCATCGGCACGAGCTATTATTACTGATCCAAAGTTAATTTTGGCAGATGAGCCAACTGGGGCACTAGATTCTAAAAGTGCAAAGATGTTGCTTGAGAGTTTTAATTATTTAAATACTAATTTAGAAGCAACTATTTTGATGGTTACTCACGATGCCTTTACTGCTAGTTATGCAAGTCGTGTAATATTTATTAAAGATGGGAAAATATTTAGTGAAATAAATCGTGGTGATGATTCAAGAAAAGAGTTTTTTGACAAGATAATTGATACTGTTACTCTTCTTGGAGGGGATTTAAATGATGTTGTTTAGGTTGTCAATTAAAAATCTAAAGAAAAGTTTTAAAGATTATGCTATTTATTTTTTTACTCTTATTTTAGGGGTTGCAATATTTTATATTTTTAATGCAATAGATAGTCAGACAGTAATGTTAAATGTTTCAAAAAATACTCATGATTTGATTGATTTAATGAATCAAGTTTTGTCAGGAGTTTCTGTTTTTGTATCAGGAGTTTTAGGTTTTCTTATTATCTATGCTAGTAGATTTTTAATAAAACGTCGTAAGAAGGAATTTGGAATTTACATGACTTTAGGAATGAGTAAAAGAAAGATATCATTAATTTTACTTTATGAAACTTTATCTATAGGTATTATTTCTTTAGGTGTTGGTCTTTTACTTGGAGTTGTTTTCTCACAGGCTATGTCTGTTTTAGTAATTAATATGTTTGAGGCTGATATGAGTCAATTTGCTTTTACTTTTTCAAATGGTGCTATGATAAAAACAATTATTTATTTTAGTATAATGTATTTTCTTGTTATGATTTTTAATACTTTTTCGGTTAGTAAATGTAAGTTAATTGACTTGATTCAGGCTAGTAAGAAAAATGAAACAGTAAAGATGAAAAATCCAATTGTCTGTGTGCTAGTCTTTATAATAGCAGCGTGTATTTTAGGATATGCTTATTATAATGTTACAGCAGGAGTTCAGAATATAGCTGAATTTTCAGATTTGTTAATTCAAATTGGGTTAGGATGTTTTGGAACACTTCTTATATTTTGGTCTTTTTCAGGACTTGTTTTACGTATTGTGTCTACATCAAAAAAGATTTACTTAAAGGGATTAAATGCTTTTACTTTAAGGCAATTAAATAGTCAGATAAATACAACTGTTGTTTCAATGTCTATTATTTGTATTATGTTGTTTATGACAATTTGTATTTTAGCTAGTGCAACATCTATTAAAACTTCAATGGCAGAAAATTTAAAAGAAATGACTCCAGTTGATATTGAAATTACTAAACCAGTTAATGCAAGTAAAACATATTATTTAGATGTAACTAAAGAACAAGATGAAAATTCTATGGTTTCAGTAAGAAAAAATTTAGAAGATTTAGATTTTAATATTGATGATAACTTTAAAGATGTTTTGGAATTTTCTAGTTATGTAGATGATAATATAACTTGGAGAACAACTTTTGGAGATACTATTGATAAGGTATTAGCTAAGTATTCATATTTGAATGTAGATCAAAAGGAAATATTAATTGAAATTAGTGATTACAATAGATTAGCAGAATTATTTAATATAGAAAAGTATTCTCTTAGTAATGGGCAATATATGATTATTGGTGATTATGATGAAATGATTGCGTTACGTAATGAAGCTTTAAAAATTGGAACGACGATTACAATTAATGGAAAAACTTATAGTCCTAAATATAAGGAATGCAAAAAAGGTTTTATTGATTTAGCAGCAAATCATATTACTACAGGAATTATTTTACTTCCTGATGGTGCTTTAGAAAATTCATTAGAAGCAGTTAATTATTTATTCGCTAATTATAAAACAGCAAATGGGACTAAAGAAGAAAAACAAAAAGTAGAGGATAAAATTCGAGAACTTAATAATCATCCGAATGCTGAAAATATTATTTTAAATGGTTCTACTAAAATAGAAATTTATGAGGCCAGTATTGGTCTTGCAGCTATGGCTACATTTATTGGTTTATATTTGGGAATTATCTTTTTGATTTCTTCAGCTGCAATACTTGCGTTGAAAGAATTATCAGAAAGTAGTGATAACAAAGATAGATATATGATATTAAGAAAAATTGGAGTAGACGAAAAGATGTTAAATAAAGCTCTTTATAGGCAGATAGCAATATTCTTTTTCTTACCTTTGTCATTAGCTTTAATTCATACTATTTTTGGACTTCAAGTATGTAATACAATATTAGAAACGTTTGGTCGAATGAATTTATTAGCATCGATTTCAATGACAGCTATATTTTTAGTTTTTATTTATGGTGGTTATTTTCTTATAACATATTTTTCTAGTAAAAATATTATTAGAGAAAGATAAAAGATATTTTTAATAAGACATAGGTTTTAGTGCTTATGTTTTATTTTTTAGTTTACAAAAAAGTTTTTTTTCTTGACATAATGTGATAAAAAAGTTGCTTGATATATTAAAAAACATTATAATGTAATTAGAATAGGAGTGAATGACATGAAGGATGTTAGTTTTTTAACTAGTAATGGAGTCAATGTAGAAAAAAGTTTAGAGTTATTTGGAGATATGCAAACATATAATGATACTTTAGAAGATTTTCTAAAGGGAATGGAAGAGTCTTTACCCAAAATAAAGATGTTTAAAGAAGAAGGAGATATGGCTAATTATGCTATTTTAGTTCATTCTTTAAAGAGTGATTCAAAATATTTTGGATTTACTAAATTAGCAGAACTTGCATTACAACATGAGATGCAAAGTAAAGCTAATGATATAGATTTTATTTATTTAAATTATGATGAGTTAATGAATGAAACAAATAGGATTATTAAATTGGTAAGTGAATATTTAGGAAAAGATGCTAGTAATATTTTACCTAAGGAAGAAACTGTAATTAAAGATAAGACAATTCTTGTTGTTGATGATTCAAATATAGTTACGAGTTTTGTTGATAAGATTTTCTCATCTACGTATAATGTTTTATTAGCAAAAGATGGTATGGAAGCACTTACAATAGTTAGTAATCATATAAATGATGGAAAAATTGTTGCTATGCTTTTAGATTTAAATATGCCTAATGTTGATGGATTCCAGGTATTAGAGTGGTTTAAACAATATAATTTATTCAAAAGAATACCAATTTCTATTATTACTGGAGAATATTCTAAAGAGGTGGTTGATAGAGCATTCACTTATGATATTGTTGATATGTTAGCAAAACCTTTTAATGAGAAAAATGTTAAAGCAGTAATAGAAAAAACTATTGATTATAGGGCATAAAAAAGACACTCGTTTTGTGAGTGTCTTTTTAGTAAAATGATGGAATATATTGTTTAACTTTGCTTTTATTTTTTTGGTTTTTACTATTAAATTTTCTAATTGTTGTAAAAAAGTCATCACTACTATCAGATGTAACCTTGATGTTATGGTCTTTTTCATAATTTAGTTTAAATATAGGTCTACCATCATTAACTTCAATAGCTTCTTCTTGGTTACTTGGATAGAAGTACCATTTTTCTTCTGCTTTTAAGGCATCTTCCATATTACTAAATCCGTATTTTTCTAAGATAGGAATAGCAATATTTAATTTTTTAGTGGCACTATCAATGTACAAAACGATTTTGTTATTAGTACATGCTGCTTTAATTTCTTCACTTGTAAGTGGTATTAGATAACATGATTTGTTAAAAAAATTTCTAATCATAAATTTCTCCT
>CATKEA010000256.1 GCA_949746915.1 uncultured Bacilli bacterium | reverse complement strand
CATTAGTCATATTATCACTCTTTCATACCTTTATTCTTATATTTAGTATTATAACACATGTTTACTTCTATTTAACATTATTTTCATTTTGCTAACAAAAAATATAGACTAGAATTTTTCTAATCTATATCACAAGTAAAACTAATCTATTTCTAGTAAAAAGACTTCGTAAGGCAAATTAGAAGTTCCATTTCCATAACCAATCATTATCCCTGGTGCAAGTGAAATAGATGGACGTACACCAAAAGAATAATTAACCCTATAGCCACTATTTAAATAACCACTAGCATCTTCATAAAAAACATATGCATCATATTCAGTATAATCATTAGGAGACAAAAGAAACCAGTGTTTCTCAGTATATAAATAATTACTTTTACTATAACCTTTGCTTCCACTTCCGGCAAGCGTTACTTCATCTGCTGTTAAAAGTGCCACTGGATATGTTAGCTTCCCATTTCCCACCTCACTACTTACTGTAAAACTATCATTTAAATTTGGACATTCAATACTTGGCTTATACGAAGCAACATTTCTTTCTCTTCCACCAAAATACAAACTACTACTACCAGTTGTTGAATCCTTGTTCCAACCACCATTTGCACTTATACTACGATCATTACACCATACTGTATCTTCCAAATACTTAGTATAATTAGTCATACTTTTGCTATACCAATCATCTATCATCGTTTTTATTGTTGAATTATTTTCATTACTAACCATTTCATTTAGAGCATCATCTATTTTCCTTCCATCTGTTAACTTGATATAGTAAGTATTATAGTATAAATAATTCACACTTGTACAACTATCTTCCGTAGTAAAACATGTATATCTATGTGCATCAAATCCAGTCTCAGCATTCTTTCTAAAAGTCATTGGCGAATATAAAGCAGTATCTTTTAAAATATATTTTCCATTAACGTACTCTACATCATTCCCATAAATCCACTTATAGTTATTAGCTTTTTCCATTAAACTATCATATGTCTATCCCGACAGCATACTAATATAACCTGCACTTTCACTATATACCCTTTCAATATACGAAATTTGCGTACACACCTTTTCTGTATTACTAAAACAAGTATATTTTCCTTTTAAACTCCGATAATCTGAACTCCATAAATACTTTTTGGCATTTACAATTGAATATGTGCGAGTAATATCATCATAAGTAACTGAATTTCCATAATAATATTCCGTTGTTTGCATATTAGATTTACTTCTATATGTTTTTCCAGCATACTCATACCAACTGGAAGTTGACTTCCAATAATGCTGATATCTCTCTCCATACATATATCCAACATCAGCTAGTGACGTAGAATTTGAATTAAAAGCAATGCTTCCAATCGTTGTTACCTCTCCCTTTGTATTAGTACATCCCCATTACTATTTGGAAATCCATTATAAACTAGTTTTACTCCTCCTGTTTTGGTTGTTCTTACTATCTTCCAACAAAAATTAGCGAACTTGACATTGTTATTAGTTACTTCTCCTCTAAAATAATGAACTGGATACTGATAATCTTTGGTACTAGCAATTGTATAAACTCCTTTTCCATTGGTATTAGATGGGGCAAGTCCAAAATCTATCCCACTTGAACTACTTACAAATTCACTTTTGGTATTATCTAAAATTGCCTGTTCTGCCACTACTTTATAAAGTGTTTGTGCCTTAAAGACCTCTCCATCCATACTCTTGGCTATACCAATTTTCCCCCAACTTGCCCTAATTACAACGTCTGATGAAGGCATGATAAAGTACTCTCCACTTATCATTTTAACATTTTTTGTTATAACACTCCATCCTTTAAACTGATAACCTTCACATACTGGAACATTACTACTTATCTCTACCATTTCAAAGACTGACTTACTTGTTGTTACAGGCACATTTTGAACACTACACCCACCTGGCGCATTTCCATCATAAATAACTTGATAATGGCTAGATAAAATAGGTGTCTTAATACTCATTATTTCTTCTTTTATACTATCAATTTCAGTATTTACTTCTTCCTTTTTATTTGTCGGATAAAGTCCTCCTTTATTTAGATATTCATCCTTCAAATTAACATCTATGGTTAATTTAGCTTGAGATCCACTT
>CATKEA010000255.1 GCA_949746915.1 uncultured Bacilli bacterium | reverse complement strand
GACATAATACGCAGATGAACTACTTGTTGAATCTAGATATGAAACTGTTTCACAACCTTCTTCAGTATCTTTAAAGCAAGTGTATTTTCCTTTTAAACTACCATAATTACTACTCCATAAATATTTTGTAATATTGTTTAATGTATATGTATTAGTTGATGCGTCATAAGTGACTGAATCTCCATAATAAGCTGTATCAATATTTATTCTTTGTTTTCTTGTTTTTCCAATATAATTGTACCAATAACTACTCCCTAAATTCATTGAACTAACTGTATATCTTGTCCCATACATGTATCCAACATCAGCAGGTGATAAATAACTAGAGTTAAATACGCTTTTTCCAATCTGAGTTGATGTTCCTTTTGTATTTGTACATCCACCATTTTCATCAGGTTCACCATTATAAATAAGCTTTACTCCTCCTGTTTCGGTTGTTCTTACTATCTTCCAACAAAAATTAGCAAACTTAACGTTATTATTAGTTACTTCTCCTCTAAAATAATGGACAGGATATTCATAATCTTTAGTACTAGCGATTGTATAAACTCCCTTTCCATTGGTATTTGATGGAGCTGAATCAAAGTTTATTCCACTTGAACTATTTACAAATTCACTTTTAGTATTATCTAAGGATGCTTGTTTTTCTACAATATTATATAATGTCTGAACAGTAAATACCTCTCCATCTATATTCTTAGCAATACTCATCTTTCCCCAGTTCGCTCTAATTACAACATCTGATTCTGGCATTATAAAATAGTCTTCATTAACTTTTTTAACATTTTCAGTTACAATAGACCATCCTTTAAATTGGTATCCTTCACATACTGGTATATTACGACTTACTTCTACTGTTTCAAATACTGACTTAGTTATTGATGATGGCACATTTTGTACTGTACAATTACTTGGTGCATTTCCATCGTATATTACTTTATAATTATCAGCAAGCACTGGTGTTTTAGTACTTGTGATTTCCTCTTTTATCTTATCTATTTCAGTGTTTACTTCTTCCTTTTTATTTGTCGGATAAAGTCCTCCTTTATTTAGATATTCATCCTTCAAATTAACATCTATGGTTAATTTAGCTTGAGATCCACTT
>CATKEA010000254.1 GCA_949746915.1 uncultured Bacilli bacterium | reverse complement strand
TTTTTATTGTAATTTCAACCGCACCATTTAATATAAGTTTAACAAATAATAAAAATTAGTCAATTTTTTTCTTTCGTTTGTTATTCTTTTAACAATATATTCTATTTTTTTGTCAATGACATGTAGTGTTTATTTTATCGTTGACTAAAAAATAGAATATATTATAATTTTAGTCAAACGAAAAATACTAATATTTTAATTCAATATCATATGAACTTTTAAATCCAAATATCTTTCTTGGCATTGAATTTATATTAAATGCAATATCATCCAAATATATCTGTGGAGTTATTTTAAATGATGTTCCTTTAGGTAAATATCTTCTTACTATTGCATTAGTTCTTTCATTACTTCCTCTTTGAAATGAACAATATGGATCACACTTATATAATTTTACTCCTAATCTTTTTGCTGCTATTCCCAATGCTTTAAATTCTAGTCCATTATCTACTGTTATAGACCTTACTGTAATATCATTTTTTATTATGTATTTATATATCAGGTTTGCTGTATAATAATCATACCGATATTCTGCTTTGATTAACCATAATCTTCGTGTACATCTATCTACTATGGATATTATTGCTTGTTTCTCATCTTTTTTTCCTAGTATTGAATCTATTTCTAAATGACCTGGTTCTTCTCTTTTTTCTATATATTTTGGTCTCAAGCTTATCGGTAATACTGTTTTATTCTCTAAATTCCATAGAAAATGTTCCATCATTCCACTTCTTTTTTTCTTTTTATGTTTTTTATAACATAAATCTTTCTTCTTCAAATATATTTTTCCTTGTTCTATCCAGTTATATACTTGTTTTACACTTACACATTTTGCACTCAAATACATTTTTTTAAATTGATATACACACACTTCTATTGAATGGTCTCTTCTATCATAATGTTCAAATAAATACTTTATAAATATTTCATATTTTTTATTTATATCTATTTTCCTTTTCTTATACTTTCCAGATTTATATCTTGATATCGTTGAGTGACTTATTCCTAATCTTCTTCCTACTTCTCTCATCGACAAATTTTGTTTTAACAAAATATCTATTTCTACTTTATTTTTTTCTGTTAATTGTTTATAATTCATATAAGAGCTCCTCCTTGCCGGGTTGGGCTCTTTTATTATATCAAAAAACCACACCCTTTGTGGTGCGGTTCAAATTTCAATTTAGGTATAGTTAGTAATAAAATTCTAACTATATTAAAAACACCTAAAATCTAATCCTTTTAGATATCAGGTAAACTATATTTTTTCATATAATCATTAATTTATCTATTATGGTGATGACATCCACCTTGTCTACCATGACCGTTTCTATTACTATTATTATTATGTTGACAATTTCCATTTTCATAATTTGGGCAATTATGTGTGATATTTGAATCATCATGATATGGACACTCTTCATTACTATTATGATATGGGCAACTTTGATTATATGTTGCTGGTTCATGTATAAAATTATTGTTACTGTTATTATTATTACTATTATCATTTAATGCATAAACAGTTGTTGCCATTAAAGAAAATATCACTATTACTATAATTAAATATTTTTTCATATAAAAATCCTCCTTAATTTCTTTATAATTATATGAATGTGTCAATTTAACATACTTCTGTTTTTATAGCAATTACTCCTAACTAATCTAAATGCATAATTCACCAAGTTATTCTTTTCTTAAAATATTTAATGTGTTATATCAAAATTCCAATAACTCAGAGTAATATTCACATGATACGTATACTAACGTGCTTTACAAGTGTTTTTTCTTATTTTCTTTTACTCAAAATCTTGTTTTTAGTTTCTAAAACCTTTTTTGTTTTTTCTTCAGAAAATTTCTCATAAGTATCAGGAAGTTCTTCAATTACTTCATAATCAGAAGAAGATAATATATTCTCATCTCTGCTATTTATAAACAACCAAATTACATTTAAATCAATTAATAGATATGCTAATGCTTTTAAATATTTGGGATTATTTTTATCTAATAAAATTGCGAATCGTTTTATTCGTGCTTGAATTGCATTTGTTATATCATCTCTTCCATTATCGACATATTCATACGGATTTTCAGCATTATCAAAAAATGCCATTGTCCATGATCTTAACAATATATCATATGAACTTCCTAAAGATAATTTTTTGATAAAGTCAAATTCAACTGACTCATCGAAACTAGGCAGTATACTGAAAAACAAATTAAGTTTTAAATATTGATTTTCCTCTTTATAATATAATGCTTTTAACAAAGGATAATTAACACGCTTACTTCTACCCAAGTAATAAATAAGATTTTCTTTCATCAAAAAATCTTCATTACTTGATCTATCGTATAATTTTAACAGAAGATCTTCCATATTTCTTTTAGCTTTTTCAATATCTTGATCTGATAACTTGTCTAATCGTGCTCTAACATTGTTTGTCACATCATCAGTATGTGTAATATTAAAAACTTCAGTTAAATTGTTCTCTAAAATACCATTAACTATTTCATCGCATTCAATCATAAACTTCCCTCCATCAATAGCTATATTAAATCTATTTATTATCTAATTGAATTTGTACCATTAATATCCATTTATAATTTCGTTATCCTCTAATTGAGGACCATTATCCGACTTTTTATAATCTTTAATTTCAAAATAATATAAATCCCAAAATTATGAAACGACTTCTAAAAGTTGGATACAAAATTAAGCAACTCCCAGTTCACTTAAACATCTCTTTCTAAAATCAATTGGAGTTGTTTTTAATCTGTAACTATCCTTGTTTCATTATAATATTTTATATAATTATGAAT
>CATKEA010000253.1 GCA_949746915.1 uncultured Bacilli bacterium | reverse complement strand
TTTGATTTATGATAAGTTGCTTAGTGATGATAGTTTTTCTGATTTTTTAAATATATTTTTAGTATGTTCCAATAAAGCACTTGAAATTGTTGCAAAGAATACGGATAAAGCCAATACTGTTAAATATTTGCAAGACTATTTAGGAATTGAGACTAAAAATATTTATGTGATAGGAGATAATTATACAGATTATTTAATGATTAAAAATTATTCAGGGTATTGTATGCGAAATTCTGTTGATAAAATAAGAAAAATCGCTACTAAAGAGTATAGCTGTGTATCAGATTTGGTTTTAGATATAGAAAATGGTTAAAAATATCCACAAATCTGTTGATAACTTATTATATTTATTTGTTTTAATTTTTGGTATATAATTATATGTAGTGAGGAAGTGAAATATGGATTCTCAGAAAGTTGGCCAACTTATTTTTGATCTTCGAAAAAAGAATAACTTGACGCAACAGCAATTAGCAGAAAAGTTGTGTGTTACTAGTCAAGCTGTTTCTAAATGGGAAAACGGTAGAGGAGTTCCTGATATAGATAGTTTGCGTAAAATTAGTAAAGAATTTAATATTGATATTTCTGCTATTTTGGATGGTGAAGTTGTTAGTAAAAAGAAATATCGAAAAAAGATAAATTTTTTTATTTTTTGTATAATATGTTTAATCTTGGGGATACTATTAGGTTTAATAATATATTTTAATGTAAAAGAAGGTGATTCGTTTAGATTTAGTAGTTTAATATCAGATAATAGTTTATTTGAAATAAAAGGTGTAGCTGCTTATTCTAGCGATAAAAAATCTATATATATTTCTCATATTGATTATCTTAATAATGATGATAAGGGTAAAGAATATGTTGTTATGGAATGTGCTTTATATGAAAAAAACAATAATGTTGAAAAAGTGATTTCTCAATGTGGCAAAATAGATAGTAATAAGATTTACGAAGCTAAAGATGCAAAATCACTTAAGGAGCTTCTTTCTAATATTGAGTTTCATGTTGATAATTATACTTCTACTTGTAAGGAATTAGTTGCAGATAATTTATATTTAATGATTAATGTTTTAAATATTGATAATAAAATAGTTACTTATAAAGTTCCGTTGAAATTTAACAATGATTCTTGTGATGATTCTAAGTAAACCAATCGTTTAGTTATTTAAACGGTTGGTTTATTGTTTTTTATTAATATCTTTATATAATTGTAATTGATAGGAGATGATTTTAGTGAGAAAGAAAAATATTTTTATTACTTTTGTTGTTTTTCTTTTAATCTTATTAACTTTATCAGTTACTGTATTGGAATTATTATCTAGAAATGGTGATAAAGTAGAGGAAGTAGAAAGTTTGATTTCTATGCAATATGAAAAAGAAAAGAAGTTTAAAACAGCAGGATATACAATAGATAATCCTAATATTATTGTTAATCCGTATGGTAATTCGCCATTAACGGCACTTGTTTTGTTTGAAACAGATAGTAATGTTAGTCCTAAGGTTACTATAAAAGGAAAGGATAAGCTTAGTACTTATACTAATACGTTTGAAAATGGAAAGAAGCATTACTTGTCAATTTATGGTTTGTATCCAGATAATGAAAATGAAATATTGATAGAGTTTAATGATACAAAGAAAATTTTAAAAATAAAGACAGATAAATTGCCAGATAATTTATATTTACCAACTAGTGTGAAAGCAAAAAAGGAAAAACTTGATAATAAGTTATATTTTTATACCCCTTCTAGTGTTGGATATACTTGTGCTTATGATGTAAATGGGGATGTTCGTTGGTATTTAAGTAATTATGCACTTTGGAATATAACAAAACTAAGAAATGGAAGAATTCTATTAAGTACTGAGAGATTAGTAAATAGTCCATATTACATGACAGGATTATATGAAATGGATTTTTTAGGAAAAATATACAATGAATATAGTGTAGAAGGCGGTTATCATCATGATTATTTTGAAATGGAAAATGGTAATATTTTATTGGCTTCAGATGATTTTGATGGTGACAACGGCACTGTTGAAGATTATATTGTTGAAATAGATAGACAAACTGGAAAGATTGTTAAGCAGTTTGATCTTAAAGATGTTCTTAATATGGAAGATGGGAAAAGTGAGAATTGGATTGAGTATGATTGGTTTCATAATAATTCTGTTTGGTACGATAAAGAGACTAATTCCATAACTTTATCTGGAAGACATCAGGATGCAGTTATTAATATCGATTATAAGAGTGGTAAGTTGAATTGGATTATTGGAGATTCTACTAATTGGAGTGAGGAGTATCAAAAATATTTCTTTAAACCTATTGGAAAAAATTTTGAATGGCAGTGGAGTCAACATGCTGCTATGATTACACCAGAAGGGTATGTATTTTTATTTGATAATGGTAATAATAAGTCTAAGTTAAAAGATGAGTATGTAAAGGCTTCTAATAGCTATAGTCGTGGTGTTATGTATAAAATAAATACTATTGATATGACTATTGAACAGGTTTTTGAATATGGAAAAAAACGTGGAAGTAATTTTTATTCTCCATATATTTCTGATGTTGATTATTTGGCAAATAATCATTATATAATACATTCTGGTGGTATTTCTTATAAGGATGGAAAAGTACTTAATGTTCCAGCTGGTCTTGGTGGTGCAGATACATTAAAAACAGATACTGTTGAAATATTAGACGATGAGATTATTTTTGAATTAGTTTTACCTACTAACAATTATAGGGTAGAAAAATTGGGATTTTATGACAATTATACTTTTGAATTAGGCAAAGGAAAACGAAAAGGTTCATTAGGAAAGACAGAAATTGATAGTCAAGCTTTTGGATTTGTTTTAGATTCAGAAAAACAAGATAATCAATATGCATCTCATAATATTTCTTTTAAAAAAGAGGTAGATCGTTTGGTAGTAAAGGGACAATTTAAACGTGGTACAGATGTTAATGTGATACTTTATAAAAATGGTAAAACTATGAAATATAATATACCTATTAGTAAGAAGCCTTATACAGCTTTATGTGTTGATGTCTTTACTGAGGAAGAAAATGAAAATGGTATAGTTGTTACTAAATATATTAACTCTTCAGGATTAAAAGGTTCTTATTCTATTTATTTAGAAATAGATGGTAAAGTTTATAATACCTCAAAATATGTTAAGTTTTAGAGTTTTTAAGCTAGTATTATTGTGCTAGCTTTTTATTTTATGATAAAATGGTGTAATGATTTTGGAGGAATATTATGTATGAACTTATAAAGGTTAATGATGAAATATATTATGTTAATTGTCCTAGTAGAGTTGGTGTGGTAAAAATAGCAGATAATGAAGTTTTTTTAGTTGATAGTGGTAGTAGTAAGGATGCCATAAAAAAAATAAAGAAAAATATAGATGATATGGGATTTAGTATAAAATATGTTGTAAATACTCATTCACATGCAGATCATATTAGTGGTAATAAGTATTTACAGGAGAATTTTGGGATTAATATTTATGGTCATGGTATTGATAAATATTTTATAAATGAACCAAATTTGGAGTCAATGTTTCTTTATGGAGCTTCTCCTTATAATACTTTAAAAAATCATTTTTTATTGGCTCCAAAATCTATTTGTGATGATATTCCAAGTAATATATTAGATTTTTCTTTTATGGAGTTGTCTGGTCATAGTTTTTCAGACATTGTTATCAAGTGTGGAGATATTTGGTTTATTGGTGATATTGTTTTTAATGAAGAGGCAGTATTAAAGTATCATGTGCCTTTTATCTTTAATGTTGGCAATTATTTAAAATCATTAGAGAAGTTAAGGAATTTAGATGGTAGTTTATTTATACCTAGTCATGGTCCAATAATTGCGAATGTTAATGAAGTTGTAGATTTTAATATTAAAGTTATTAAAGATATTGTTAAATTAATTTTGGATTTTTGTGATGTTTATCATACAACTGAGGAAATTTTTGATTATATTCTTTCTTTTTATAAAATATCTAATGATTATAATCAGTCAGTGTTAGTTGCTTCTACTATAAGATCTTTTTTAAGTTATTTAGTAGATGAATCAATGTTAAAGATTGAATTTTTAAATAATAGATTATGTTATTTAAAATATAAAAATATTGATAATTGACATTAATAATGGTATCATATTTATATAAGAATAAAGGGTGATACTTATGGATTTTATAATTGGTTTTTTTCGTGATACGTTAGATGGTGGATTGTATTATGTTGTTGTTGTTATTTGTTTGATTCTAATTATGGCAATAATTGGTTTTATAATGGAAAAGGCAAAAATTGCAAAGGAAGAGTCAGAAAAAACTGTTGTTATTGCTGACAGTAATGGTGCTCCTGTTACTAATAAAGAGGTTGTTACTAATACTAATGCTAACGCAGCTACTAATATAACTGGTAGTGTGGTTATATCTGATGATGCTTCTGTTAATCGACCAACTGAGGAATCTAATTTTATTGATTTTGGTTCTACTGCTGATACTACTGTGTCTAATGTTAGTACTTCTGTTGAACAAATTTCAAAAGAAGTGATTGATGTTAGTGCTAGTCAAAATATTCCAGTTACTAGTCAAGTAGAGCAAATTGTTCAACCTGTTGAAAATGCTATTCCACAAATTGTGGCTAGTGAAAGTTTGGAATCTGTTCCAGTAGATAATGCATCACAACCAGTTATTAATACTGTTTCTACTGATGCAGCAGTAGTTCCAGAAATAATAGATATTAATTAAGAATATATTTTAATTGGATAAAGGTATTTACTAAAGATATCTTTTTTTGTTATAATAAGATAGTATATTAATCTAGAAAGGAAGATGTTTTAGATGACGCTAGATAGTTTGGTATTAATTGTTAAGCATATTATTGATATATCTTTAGTATGGTTAATGGTTTATTATATTTTAAAGAATATTCGTAATAACGTTAAATTAACGTTGTTGTTTAAAGGTGTTCTTATAATTTTAATTTTAAAACTCGTAAGTGATTGGGTTGGTCTTACAACTATTGGACTTTTACTTGAATATGTAATTATGTGGGGACCACTTGCATTAATTATAATTTTTCAGCCAGAAATTAGGACAGTTTTGGAGCAGTTGGGTAGAACTCAGTTACTTGGTAGACATAAAGTATTAACTGTTGATGAAAGAGAACGTTTAGTTTATGAACTAGTGCAGGCAATAGATTATTTGCGTAAAGCTCGTATTGGTGCGCTTATTGTATTAGAGAGGGATATTAGTTTAAGTGACTATATAGATAAAGCAAAAAAGATTTATGCTGATTTGTCTAGTGATTTACTTATTTCAATTTTCTTTCCTAATAATCCATTACATGATGGTGGTGTAATTATTCAAGGTGATAAAATTACTTGTGCTGGTGCTGTTTTTCCAACAAGTAATAGTTCAAAAGTAAATAAGAAATTTGGAACAAGGCATAGAGCAGCATTAGGTATTGTTGAGGAAACTGATGCAATAAGTGTTGTTGTAAGTGAAGAAACAGGAAGAATTTCTATTGCTGTAAAAGGAGACTTATTTTATAATTTGTCTTTAGACGATGTTAGAATGATGTTAATCGACGAGTTGAGACCTAAACAAGATGAACAAGAAGATATAGATGAGGATGATTATGATGAAGATAAGTAAGATATTGAGAAAATTTTTATCATTCTTTGATAAGTGTTTGATAACTCCTATAACGAAACTTATCTTATTTGTAACTGATAGAGTTGGAGAAAATAGTAAAAGTCTAGAAAAATTTATTAATAGAAAACAAACGTTAATAGTAATATCATTGATTTGTGCTTTTACGATATTTTTAGTAGTTGATAAGAATTCGGATTCTTTAGTAAATAAATCTGCTGAGATACTTTATGGGAGACCAGTAACTGCAATATATAATGAAGAGGCTTATGTTGTTGAGGGTCTACCAAGTACTGTTGATATTACACTTATTGGTAGAAAATGGAATTTATATTTAGCAAAACAATATCCATCTAGTAGTGTTAGTGTTGATTTACGTGGTTTAAAACCAGGAAGTCATACAGTTAAACTTAAATATAGTCAAGACTTGGCATCTTTAGATTATAAAATAGATCCTTCTAATGCATCAATTGTTATTTATGAGAAGGTATCAGCTACTAGAGAGCTTGATTATGATTTGTTGCATAAAGATAATTTGGACAGTAAATTTGTAATAAATAATGTTGAGTTGAATAGAAATGATGTTATTATTAAGGGCCCTGAATATAAATTAAAACAAGTTGCTACTGTTAAAGCACTTGTTGATATTGATAGTATTAATAAACCAGCTGCTGGTAAGTTTACATTAAAGGATATTCCACTTATTGCTTATGATGCAAAAGGACAGATAATAGATGTTGAAATTGTTCCTGAAACAGTTGATGTTCAAGTAGAGATAGCTTCTCCAAGTAAGGAAGTACCTATTAAAGTTGTTCCAACTGGTGAGTTGGCATTTGGTAAGTCAATAAGTAATATTACTGTTAATCATAGTACAGTTATTGTTTATGGTAATCAAAGTGTGTTAGATAAGATAGAAGCTTTAGAGGTTAAGCTTGATGTAAGTGGTTTAGATAAAGACAAAGAGTTTAATAAAAATTTGACGAAACCATCTGGTGTTAGAGATCTTAGTGTTAAAACTTTGAATATTAGTGTTACACTTGATGATGTTGTAACTAAGGAAATTTCTGGTGTTAAGATTTATCCGATAAATCTTGATCCAAAATTCTCACCACAGGCTTCTAGTGCAGCTGATAGTGAGGTTACAATTATCGTAAAGGGAAGTAAATCTGTTATTGATTCTTTAGATTTAACTACTCTTAGAGCTGAAGTTGATTTATCTGGTTATAATACAGAAGGTGAAGTTGAAGCAGAAGTAATTGCTGTTGGTGGCGATATTCGTTTAACTTATGAATCAAAAACTAAGAAAGTAAGAATAAAAATAACAAAAAGCAATTAGCATTTCAGATTAAATGCTAGTTGCTTTTTTAGTCTATGTCTTCAAATAAAAGACCTACATTAATTATTCCACATATACCTACTAAGGAATATACAATTCTTGTTATTACTGTGTCTGCTCCAAATAATGAAGCTACTAAGTTAAATTCAAAGAATCCCATAAGACCCCAATTTAGTGCTCCAATAATTGTTAATACTAATGCTATTTTTTGTATTGTTTTCATTTTCTGCCTCCTCTTATATTTTTTCATTATTATGATAATCAAATTTGTGTAAATTATTCATGAATAATTGATTTTTGTATCCATATAATTAAATGAAAGTAAAATTTAAGAGGTGAAAAAATGAAAAAAGTTATCTTATTTATTTTTTGTCTTTGCCTTTTTACAACAGGTTGTTTCGGTATTGGTGGTAAAGATGTTTTGAAAAGTATAGAGGATAAATATAAGAATCCAAAGGCTTACAAGTTAGATGGAGACTTACAAATTACTAATAATGATGATACATATAACTATGATGTATCTGTAATTTTTCAAAAAAAGGATAAATTTAAAGTTAGTTTAAAAAATAAAGCAAATAATCATGAGCAAATAATTTTAAAAAATAACGATGGGGTATATGTTCTTACACCTTCTCTTAATAAAAGTTTTAAATTTCAAAGTGATTGGCCATATAATAATTCGCAAATCTATTTGTTACAGTCTATAGTAGAGGATATTGTTAATGATAAAGAACGTTCTTTAGTAGAAAAAGATGACGGTTATGTATATACGACTGCTGTTAATTATCCTAATAATAGAAGATTGGTAAAGCAAGAAGTTTTCTTTAATAAAGATTTAGTGTTAGAACAGGTGTCTGTTTTAGATGAAGCTGATATTCCGTTGATGAAAATGATGTTTAATAATATAGATATGGATCCAGATATTAGTGATAGTACTTTTGATTTAAATAATATTATGGGTGAATCTGGTGTTTCTCCGAGTCCATCACCAAGTCCATCAGGTAGTTCAAGTCCATCAAGTACTCCTGATTCATCTTCTACGCCAAGTCCATCACCAAGTCCATCGACAACTCCTGATTCGTCTTCTAGTGCTACTGGTGGTTTAAGTGATATAATATATCCACTTTATATACCAAGTGGTACAAAGCTTACTAGTGAAGAAAAAGTTAAGAAGAACAATGGAGAACGTGTCATTATGACTTTTGATGGTGAAAAACCTTTCTTACTAGTTGAGGAAACTGCTACAGTAGAAGAAGAATTTTCAATAATACCTACTTATGGAGAACCTTTTCTATTAATAGATACAGTTGGTGCTTTAAGTGATAATTCTATTACATGGACTAGTGGAGGAGTAGATTATTATTTAGTTAGTGATGTTATGAGTCAGGATGAATTGTTAGATGTTGCTAGAAGTGTTAATGTTATTCCAACGATGAAATAAATTTTTTTAAAGCGTATGATTTTGTCATACGTTTTTCTATCTATAGTTTGTGCTTCTTTTTCTTTTTTATTATTAAAAGCTTTTAAAACGTGTATTAACATATTATTTTTCTTTATTTTATAGGACCTTTGTGCTATAATCAATTTAGGTGGTGTTTACATGAAAAAGAAAAACAATAATAAGGCACTATATGGTAGAGCAAATTATAATAATGAATTAATGCAAGGTGTAAAAATATTAGTATCTGTGGTTATTTTAATTGCTATTATATACTTTGCTACTGCTATTTTAACTGGTGAGATTAATTTTAATAAAACAAGTAATGATAATGTTTCAAAAGATGTTATGATTCAATATGATGAAATTGTTGCTGGTCAATCCTTTACGAGATATAATTCTTCTTATTATGTACTTTATTATAATTTTACTGATAATAGTGCATCTAAGTATTTGTCTCTTAGAAATGCATATATTGCTAAAGATAAAGCTTTGAGTGTTTATATGGTGGATTTAGAAAAAGCTTTTAATTCTACAATTCTTAAAGAGAAAGATGCTAAAATTATTGATAAACCTACAAATATAAAAGATTTAAAGGTAGAAAATCCAACATTATTGAAGTTTGAAAAGGGTAAGGTTGTTCAACGTATTTCTGGAAAAGAAAATATTGAAAAGCATTTTGAAAGTATTACAAAGTAGAAAATCCTTAAATTTTAAGGATTTTTTTGTTGTTCTAGTATTATTGTCAGTTGTTTTTTGTTATCATGTGGTTTACATGTTGTTAAGATTAATAGGCTTGTATTTTGTTTTTTTTTAAATCTGAGAGTTCCGTCTTTAGTATGCTCAGTAATTTTAACAACTTTGTAGTAGTAGTTTTTATCATATTTTAGAATTACGTTGTCGTTTATTTTAAGTTTGTCTAAGTTTTTAAAATAAGCAAGTTTTCCAGTACCAGAATGAGCTAATATGATAACTGTGCCATTTTCTTTATCTGGATAGTCAGATTCTTTTAAAAATGTTACATGTTTTTCTATTGTGTTTTGCTTACTGTCTATTGCATATAATTTTTCTTTTAGATTTATTTTATCAATTATTATTGTAGCAATAGGTTTTTCAATATTGGTTGTTATAATATTGTTTGTTGTTATTTGTTTTACCAGATTTTGAGTCGAATTTTTTTCCTCATTTTCTTTGATTGAAATGATATTGGTATTAAGTATTAATATTATTGTTAGTAAAAAAATATTTTTTCTTATAGTCATATATTATCTCTTCTATAGTTATTAGTTTTAGTTGTATAGATGTATTTGGTATTTCATATATGGTTTCGTTTGGGATTTCTAGATTTATGTTTAAGTTTTCTTTAGTTATTTCAAATTGGTATTCATCATATTTATTTTCATAGCCATTTGGTGCTTCAATTTCTATTATTTTATATTTACCAATACTTAAGTTGTCTATGATTAGGATACCATTTTCATTGGTTTTGTATTCCTTATCTAACCATTTATTTTGTTTATAGTCGTATAATTTAAAAAATGCTGGATTATTTTTTAGTGGAAGATTTGTTTTACTGTCAATTTTTAGAATAGTTAATTTGCCAGTAATTTCGTTATTATGTTTTATTATTTT
>CATKEA010000252.1 GCA_949746915.1 uncultured Bacilli bacterium | reverse complement strand
TATTGGTGATAATAATCAGGAAAATGGATATCTTTCTTATGTAGTAAAAAGTGGAGATACATTGTATGCAATAGCAAGTAGATATGGAACAACAGTAGATGCAATTAAAAGCCTTAATAACTTAACCAGTAATACACTTAGTGTTGGTCAAGTATTAAAGATACCATCTTCTAATAATGGTGGTAGTACAGAAAACTATGTTTCTTATGTGGTGAAGAGTGGAGATACATTGTATGCAATAGCAAGTAGATATGGAACAACAGTAGATGCAATTAAAAGGCTTAATAATTTAACCAGTAATACACTTAGTGTTGGTCAAGTATTAAAGATACCATCTTCTAATAATGGTGGTAATACAGAAAATTATGTTTCTTATGTGGTGAAGAGTGGAGATACATTGTACGCAATAGCAAGTAGATATGGAACAACAGTAGATGCAATTAAGAATTTTAATAATTTGACAAGTAATACATTAAGTATAGGTCAAGTATTAAATATTCCTACTACAACTGGTGGTGTTGATAACTATATTTCATATATTGTAACTAGAGGAGATACTTTGTACGCAATAGCAAGTAGGTATAATACAACTGTTGATGTGTTAAAAAGAATTAATAATTTAACAAGTAATATACTTAGTGTTGGACAGATTTTAAGGATACCAATATAGTATTATTCTATTGAGTTTAGTAGAAATAAATAATTTTTATTTACAATGTATATAGTAAGATCTGTTATAAAGAACAATATATTTTATATTATTAAGTGATTATTTGATAAACTCTCAAGTAAAGATGTCAAAAATTTTTTTACTAATAAGAATGACAAAGAAAAACTAAGTAGAACTGTTTATTTCTACTTAGTTTTTTAAGTGTTTTATTCATATGATAATATGTATGGGTTGGATGATGTTCCTTTTCCTGTTATTTTTGTTCCAGGTCTTAAATAAGCGCTGATGGTTGTTACATGATTATAATGATTTGCTTGTTCACATTCTCCATTGTTATTGTATAGTGTTCTATCATCTTCACATGCAGTTAGTGTAAAATAAAGTAGATCGCCTTCTTCTACATTAGATTTTGGGTATAACCATCTTGTAGATATAGCGCTAACACTTCCACTCATGAAGACTAAATCTGACCAATATAATGGAGCTATACTTCCTACCCATGTTTTTTGATATCCGCTAGCTGGAGTATATGTTCTTTCTTTTGTGTATGCTGTGTTAAAAGTTGTATAACTAGGTATTTTAGATATATACCATTTTACTTCATCTATAAGATATTCTGGATCTTCTATCCAGTTTCCTAATACTCCGTTAGAGCTTGCATTCGGCCAATAGTTTGAATTATTTGTATCAAACGTGGTGATGTCTGCACCAAATTCTACTTTTATTCTTGAAGCTTTTGTTCCATCATAACCTTCTACATTGTTCATGACTCCTACAATTCTTACACTTGTTCCACTACTTAATCTAGCATAATTATTTGGATTAGATCCAATATATCGTAAATTGTTGTCTGTTGTGTTATCATTTACTAGATTTGTAGAGTCTTTGATGCTATTTAAGTATTTAACAGCATTAGTACCTGGATAGATAGCACCATAATCTAGTGTTAGTATAGCTTCATTTCCAGCGATATCTTTGATTTTAGCTATTATAGGGTATGCTTTTGCTTCTAGTCTAGTGAATGTGTAGGTACTAGTTTCACTAGTGACCCATGTTTTTCCGGCATCTTTGCTAAAATAATATTGTGAACTTATTCCACTAATTTTATCATTTTCACTTTGTACAGATGCCGTGATACTTGAAAAGTCTGTGGTACTGTATAAATATCCACTTGGATTACTACTATCCACTTTATATGCTGTTGAGCAAGTTGTATCACTTGTTTTGTTAACATTATCTGTAGTATTAGCACAAACTTTTTGAGCAGATTTATTTTCTGTAATCTTAACTGTAAAAGTATTATTTGATAGAGTTGCATTTGTTGAAGGGGTACATGTAGAGCTTGTAGTTACGCAATATTTAGCACTTTTAACACCTGATTGTGAGTCACTAGTAGTTACTTTAATACTTAGTGCTTTATACCATCCATTTTCTCCGTTAGTGCTACTTGCGATAGCAAAGCTTTGTGTAGGATTTGCACTATCTATTTTGGTAATGTTGATGTTTTCATGAGTGTAGGTATTACCTGCTTTATCACGTACTTTAATGATAATGTTGTTTGTGTTTCCGGTGAAAGTCTTAGTGTTTTCTTCTTGCCAAGTAGTCCCGTTATCAAAACTGTATGGTGCTGCATCAAGTCCACTTTCAGAATCATTAGCACCATTTATTGTAAGTGTTGCACTAGAAGCCCAAGAAGTAGGGTTACCAGTGATGTTTGTTATTGTTGGAGCGGTTTTATCAATTTTTGTGATATCAATAGCTTCATTTGTATAAACATTGCCTAAGCTATCACGAACTTTAATGATAATGTTACTTGTATTTTGTGTATAAGTCTTAGTATTTTCTTTTTGCCAAGTAGAACCATTATCGAAGCTATATGGAGTAGAGTGAAGTCCACTTTCAGTGTCATTAGCACCATTAATTGTAAGTGTTGCATTAGTTCCCCAAGAGGTATGATTACCACTTACATCTGTAATAGATGGAGCAGCTTTGTCTATTTTAGTAATATTAATAACTTCATGAGTATAGATATTACCCGCATTATCACGAACTTTGATAATGATATTATTTGTGTTTTCAGTATAAGTTTTAGTATCTTCTTTTTGCCAAGTAGAACCATTGTCAAAGCTATATGGAGTAGAGTGAAGCCCATTTCCAGTGTCATTAGCACCATTAATTGTTAAAGTAACATTATCTTTAGTCCAGTTGTTAGGATTACCACTTACATCTGTA
>CATKEA010000251.1 GCA_949746915.1 uncultured Bacilli bacterium | reverse complement strand
ACATTCCGTACTAGAACAGCATATAATAAAGATGATAAAAACATTTCTTGTACATTAAGTAATAATAATAAATTACAATTAAGAGAAGAAAAGACATGCAATACTCAAAGTTGTGAACCAAGGTATGTTGAATATAATCGTAACTTTGATCTTATTTTACCAGTACGTGATGGAGTTGCAATTGGATTTAAGAGAGGGAATAGTGGAATTATAGATGGTGCATGCCCTGGAAGAGATAGTTATGTAGATGCAACAGTTATTACATATAATAATGGTCAGTTATCATTTGGTGCTACAAAAAGGATTTTAAGTGGTGTAAATGGACTGGGATATAATTCTCTGAGTGGATCTAGATTAAATGATAATACAGTAATAATATATGGTAATGCTGGATATTGTCGTAAACATTTAAGTAGCGGATGGAAAACAAAATATAATTATGCAACTGTTGCTACTGTTCGTATTGATGGTACAACACCAAACTTAGTATCAGTTAAAGATTTAGAATTTCGAGGAAGTCCTAGAGATTCTGGTACTCAGCAAGTAATTGCTTTTGGATGTTCAAGTGCAAATTATTGTTTAGCATCAACACGTGATAATGGTAATTGGATACATACAAATAATGTCAAAATTGATTCTAGTGGAAATATAACTGACACTAGTATTAAGTCATCAAAATCAGATGATTCATTTTCATACATTATTTATAAAGATATAGAAAATAAAGTAGGAAAATATACTGTAGAAAATAATGATAGATCTAAGACTGTTGAGTATATTTATTTCCCAACTCATTCTCCACTTTCTATATACAATTATGAAATGAGTCACAATATTTATAATGGACTTTATGAGAAGTATAACTTTAAAGGTGAAAGAATATTTTCATCAAATAGATTCTTGAATGGAGCCAGATTAAATAATGATGAATTATTGGTATCATATTCTGAATATATCAATGGTGAGACCAAAGGTTATTTTATAATATTTAAATATAATGGTACCTCTCTTACAGAGTTTAAAAAAATTAATAGTTCTGCTAGTTATTCATTAGTTTCACTTACTAATAATGCAGTAATTGGATATTATTCTAACAAAACTAGTTATAGCACAGTATTGTTTACTAGATGATAGACAAAATTTGTTTTTATTAGAAGGGACAAAATATACAGTATTGTCCCTTTTGAATTCATAAACTAAAAAGTAACTGAAGCTAGACTAAACTCTCTTATTTAAAAAAGAAAATTTAAATAAAAGAACCATGGTAAACATTTTCCTGTTAATTACATAAAATAATCTTTTTGGTTGATTAATATGGTAAATATATTTTATTTGTTATAAATAATATGTACTATTAGTATAATTTTTAGTTCAAGTGATATTTTATTTATTTTCTTGTTTTTTGTATCTATAAACTATCACTTTAATTTTAATGCTATAAGTTAAAAAATTAAGAACAGAAAATACTTGTCAAAAATAAGTTTTATATGTAGAATAATATGTATAAGGAGAGAAGATATAATTTATGAATCAAGATATTATCAAAATTACAAATGAAAAAATGGCTAGTACTTTAGATGTTGTTTCTAAAAGATTTTTAACAGTTAGAGCAGGAAGAGCCAATCCTACTAGTTTAGATGGAATTGTTGTTTCTTATTATGGTGTTGATACTCCATTAAAACAATTAGCAACAATTTCAGTGCCAGAAGCTAGACAACTACTAATTAAGCCTTATGATAAAGGGTGTTTATCTTTAATTGAAAAAGCTATCTTTGAATCTAACTTAGGATATACTCCTAACAATGATGGTGAAACAATTAGAATAATTATTCCAGTTTTAACAGAAGAAAGAAGAAAAGAACTAACAAAGCAAGTTAAATCAATGGCTGAAGAGGGAAAAGTTGCTATTAGAAATATTAGAAGAGATAGTAATGAAGATATCGAAAAACAAGAATTTGGCGAAGATGAAAAGAAAAGTCTAACCAATGAAGTACAAAATTTAGTTAATAAATATAATAAACAAATTGATGACATATTAAAAGAAAAAGAAGAAGAGTTAATGAGTATTTAAATTAACTCTTCTTCTTTTGTAATAATTTATTACTTAAGCTTCTAAAATTAGAAAAATCATCATCCATAAATGTTATACTATGTTTTCTTAAGTTGTTTAAAAGATGATCAGGAGTAAGTTTTGAAATTTCTAAAAGCTCATAAATTGCTTTTTCCTTATCTGATTGATAAAGATGAAAAAGATCACAAGCACACAAGAAAGCAAAACAATCTGATGAATTATCATTATATGAAGTATTAATTGATTTATATATATCATCACGAGTAACATTTGGATTAGTAATTCCCTTTTTAAGTAAATCATAATTAACCATTTCGATATTAATATTTCCTTTTTGATCAAAGTTTTCCTCAGCTGTTTTTCCAATCAACATATTTTTACTATATTTTAAAATATCATAGATATCACACCTAAGGGGATTTTGAAAAAAGGGAAAAGAGGTGAGTTGATAAGTAGCAATCATATCAGCGAAAAATCCTTCAATTTCTTGCAAATAACAACTTTTTTCTGCGTAATCGTGATTAATTTTTGCTAAATAATAATATATAATTGAATGAAATGTTTCATGAACAGATGTAATAACATCCAATATAGAATTTTCTCTAACTAAAAAACAGTAACATTTAAAATCCAAAGCATCATACATACATAGTCCAGTTGTTGAAAAATATCTATTATTATAATATTGAATATGATATTTTGTCCGTTTTTGTACTTCATTGTAATAAGAAATAAAATCTCTATGATTGACGCTCTTAACAATTTGACCAGTAAGTTCCAATAGTTCATCATTATTAATTTTAATTAATGCAAAAAGGAAATAACCCATCACTTTCAAACTTTTGAAAAGTTTTATAGAGCATAGACATATAATTATCAATATTATTATCTGCTGTTTCTGCATTATAAAAAAAAGTCGCATCGAAGATTT
>CATKEA010000250.1 GCA_949746915.1 uncultured Bacilli bacterium | reverse complement strand
TAAATTTAATTAAAATAAATTATTTTTTGATTATAGTAATTAATTTTTTATCCATCTGATGGTGATATTTTATAAAAGTATTGCTCTCCATTTATCCAATCTCCTATAGTATTTTTATATGTACCAATTTCGAAAATTGCTATTGCATCATTTCCAGCATGGAGATATTTTTTAATACTTCCAGAAGTTGTTATAGATGTATCAAAGGTGAATTTACTATCACTACTTGAGAATTTATAAAAATCTAACTTAGTTTTATAATAATCTGATGCTCCACCTTCTCTATTTATGATTGTCTTGCTAGTCGCAATCATATTATCTGATAATCTTTTTGGAGATAGATTTTCATTTAAACTTGACTCAACATTGTTGAATTCAATTGTTCCACTATTATTTTTTTTCTTTAAGCATTTTCCTCTAAAGGTAATTCCAGAAGTGGTCATTCCAGGATCTAAGCAGCCTCCACCATTTTCAGCATCACCATAAAAGCTTTGGGATGTTGTACGAATACTTGTGTCACTTTTATTATATAGACTATTTCCATTAATATTTAAAACATTATGTGAATACCTTCCATAACTTAATTTGGTTGTTGAACCATAACATAAGTTAGGTCCATAACAATATAATGAATGCAAAGTATCATAGTCTTTATTGCGAACAGTGTGTGTAACTGTACCTATACTCCAAATATTTGTACCACTAACTTGTAAAACTGAGAATTGAAAATTTTTATAATGATAAGTTGCATTATCACAAGATCCTGTACAAGTACGACTAAAGATACTAGGTCCTAAAACAACAACTCTATTATCTGAAAGTCTTGCAATTAATGGTTCAGAAGCAAATCCAGAGCCATTTGTTCCGCTTAAAACTCTCGTTTTGGGACCAGCTGTAATATTATTTCCATTAATAGTATACACTATGGCATCAATCCATGAACCATCGTCAGAATATTTTCCATCTTTTGGCCAGCCAGAAGCTGTTAAGCCGACAAATTGTTTACTATTTAGAGGTGCATAAACAGTACTTTGTGGTTTATCACCTGTCATTCTAACTATTGTTGGTTTATTTGAAAGTGGAGTTGCTTTTGTTGTTACTATACTACTTGTATTTCCAGCATTATCTACTACTTTTAACTTTATTGTATATTCTTTACGTGACAATCCAGTAAATGTATACGTACTAGATGTAGAAGCTTGATATGTAGCTCCACCATCTTTACTATAATAATAGGTTTTAATTCCACTTCCAGTATCTGTTGATCCAGAAGCACTAACAACAAGTGAATTTATTTTAGCTTGAACACTGATTTTAGCTGTTGGAATACTTTTATCTATTTTAGAAATATTTATCGTTGTCGGATATTTCTTTGTATTACCAAGCTTGTCTCTTACTTTAATAATGATATTACTTGTATTAGCTGAATATTTTTTTGTTTTTTCATTTTGCCAAGTTGCTCCATTATCAAAACTATATGCACTATTATGTAAACCACTTGCTGTATCACTTGCATTTACTGTCAAGGTGACATTTCCATTTGTCCAACTGCTTGGATTTCCTGTTACACTTGCTATTGTTGGTTCTGTTTTATCTATTTTGTTTTCTATCACTGTTGTGTATCCAACATTTCCAACTGCATCTTTTGCCCATATATACATCGTTTGATTACTTGTAAAGTTTCTTGTTATTGTTGTACTTTGACTTTTGGTGATATTGGTCCAACTGGTTGGTTTTGTTGTTGTTGTTGTCCATTGATATGCTACTACTCCACTTTCTTGGTCTTTTATCGTTACTTTTATATTATCTGATGTTACCCAACTTGTTGCCTTTACTATACT
>CATKEA010000249.1 GCA_949746915.1 uncultured Bacilli bacterium | reverse complement strand
GTATCATGATAATTTAAAAAGTTATGGGTAAAAAGTTGTTCATAACTTTTTTGTTATATAGTGCTTTAGCTGTGTTGGATTGTTACTATTTTTTTAAAATATACATATATTTTATTAGGAATAGTGATTGTGATGAAGAGAATTCATTTGAAAAGACATAAAAAGGTAAGTAAATTAAAGTTAGTAGTTATATCAATTATATTAGTAGTGATATCGACTTTTTTAATGCTTTATTTTTTAGCATTGAAGATAACACCGATGTTGTTAGAAACAGCCGAGGTGGAGATTAGAAAAATATCTTTGGCAATTATAAATAAATCTCTTTCACCAGGATTAAATGAAAAAATTAGAAGCGAAGAACTTTTTAATACACAGATATCTTCCGATGGAAGTATTCAAACAATTGATTTCAACTCTATTCTTGTTAATCAGATACTTGATAGTGCTACAACATTGATTCATAAAAATATGAAATTATTAGAAGAAGGTAAAATAGAAGAAATAGGAACTGATTTTGGACTGCAATATTCTGATTTAGAACATCTTAGAAAAGGAATCGTTGCTAATATTCCGATTGGAATAATATATAACAATCCACTTTTAGCTAATTTGGGTCCAAAAATTCCGATTAGAATCCGCTATCTTGGTAATTTAGATGGTAATATTACTACTAAGGTCAGTGAATATGGTATTAATAATGTCTTAGTAGAAGTTGGAATACATTTAGAAATGACAGCAATGATACTTTTGCCATTTTCATCAGGTGTAAGGAAAATGACTTGGGATATACCCGTTATTGTTAAAATTGTTCAAGGGAATATTCCTAATTATTACAGTAATGGTTTTAATACAAATTCAGGAATTGTGACAATTCCAATGGAATAAATTATATATTTATGATACAATTTATTAAACAAGGTATGGTGATTTTTAAGTGAAAGAAATAAAAATAAATGGGATTGTTTACGAATTAGAGAAAAACTATAAAGATGCTTTTGATATTTCAATTGTTACAGAAAAATATACAGACTATTTTAAAGTGTTTGATTATGTTTTTGGGGACTTTTCATATGATAAACTTCGTTTAAAAGGATTCTATGATGATAGGAATAAAAATGCTAAAAAAATCAATAAAATAAGTGGGTTAGATAACTATATAAAAAATTATTGTAGCTATGAGTGTCGGTATTTTTTATTAAAAAAGAAAAAAGTGGCTTGAAATAATCATAAAATGTGATAAAATAGTTATATAAGAAAATAGAGGAGGATATGTGATGGACAATAGAATGATGACTATCATGATGGATGATGGTACTCAAGAAAAAGTAGAAATATTAGTTTGTTTTGAATTTGATGATACAAAAAAAGAATATATAGTATATACAAAAAATGAAACAGATGCGAGTGGTAATATAACAGTATATGTTTCACGTGTTAATAGAGAAAATGGTACACCTAAATTGGATGCAATTGAAAATGATGAAGAGTGGACTAAAATAAAAGATGTATTGAGAGAACTTTCAAAAAGCGATAAATAAAAGGAGGAGAAAATATGACTTATACAGTAAAACTAGGACCAGATACTGTTGGATATAATGAAAATGGAAATAAGTTGAAACTTCGTGAATCCTCTTTTATAAATGTTTTTAAGAATAGTAATGCAATGATTAAGGTGAATGAAGTACCTGTTCAAGATAATAGTGTTGTTTCTAATGAACCAAAAGTGGAAGTTCCAAAGGCTACAACTCCTTCTATTAATAGTAAACGAGTTATAAAGGATGCCAGTGGGTTAGTTGGACAGCTTGTTACTATGACTAGTAACGGAAGAAAACCTGTTAAAATTAAACCAGCTGTAGCACAAGCTGTTGCTAGAGTTGGTCAAAAATCGTTAGTTGTTCCTTCTGTTTCTCCTGCTAATGTAGAAGTAAAACCAGTACAAAATACTTCATCAGTAGTTGCCTCTTCAGCTCCAACAGTGGAAGTTGTTGAACCTTTTAAAAATCATACAGGAGATTTTACTCATAGTGAAGAAACTGATGTGATTGAGGAACCAAAATCAATGACTTCTAAAGTAGATAATACATTATTTGAGGAATTGCCTGAAGAACCAACTATTTCAATTCCAGTAGAAGAAATTAAAAGGGCAAGCACAAGTATGAGAAATGAGAGTGTTACATCTCATGCAGAAAAGGTAGATACACAAGTTGTAGATTCACTAAAGGCTGAAGTCAAGGCAGTTAATTTAGATGATGTTAGGGAAATGCAAGAAAAATTAGATGAAGTTGGTAAAGCTACAATTGAAGCAAAACAAAGAGTAGTTGAAACTCAAAATCAGATAAATGATGTATTAAAAAGTACAGAGGATGAAAAGAAAAATTTAGAAAAACTAAATAAAGATCAAGAAGCAGCAGTTCAGAGAAGTGAAATGTTAAAACAAAAAACTTGTGATTTTTTACAGCAACAAATGGAAGTACTTGAAAGGAAAAAGACAACTTACTTTGAGCAATTAAGTGATTGTGAGGTTACTTTAGAACAAGTAAGAGAAGAGAAAAAGCAAGTCGAAATGGAAAAAGGTAAAAAACAAATAGAATATCAAAGAGCGCAAGAAGATTATGAAGCTTGGTCAGAATTACATAAAGCAATAACTAATAGAGCAGCAGAATTTGATTCACAACTTGGGCAAGATGATGCTTCTAAAGTAGTATCATTTAGGGATTTAGTTACGGATAAAACGCCAAGTTTAGAGGATACAATGCAATTAGAAATAAATGAGCCTGTATCTATAAAAAAATTAGCTTAATTTATTAAAATTTGAGTATGAAAATGATTAGAAGTGAAGTCTAATCATTTTTTTAGTTACCATTACATATATTTGTAGTGTGATTGATTATGAAAAATGCCGTTAGTTACTATTACAATTTATCTATTGATAGTTTTTCTTCTAGTAATTCTAATTATTATATTAAATCTGGTGGAGAAACATTTATGTTTTATAAAACATATAAGAGCACTAAAGAAATAACAGATGTATATAAATTATTTAATAATATTAATAAT
>CATKEA010000248.1 GCA_949746915.1 uncultured Bacilli bacterium | reverse complement strand
TTTATGAAGAAGTTTTTAGTTTTTTTATTAATGATTTTATTTGTACCTGTTAATGTTATTGCGGAGGAAAATGAGTATGTTCCTGAAAGTTTGGAAGAGGCTATTAAGGCTGAAGATATTGAAGCAGATTTAGGTGATTATTCTAGCGCAGATAATAAGATAACTGTGTATCTTTTTAGAGGTAAAGGGTGTGTACATTGTAAAAATTTTTTAAAGTATGTTAGTAGTGAGCTAATTAAAACTCATGGACAGTATTTTAATTTTGTTAGTTATGAGGTTTGGCGAAATCCTGGGAATAAAGCATTATGGAAGAGTGTGGGTAATCAACTAGGAGTTGAAAAGAATACGTCTGTTCCTTTTATAGTTATTGGCGATAAATATATTAAAGGATATTCTGAAAGAAGAAATGAAGAAATAATGACTGCTATAATGGATTTATATAATGAATCAAATTCTACTGGGGATAAGAAAGATGTTGTAAGTAAGGTAATTGAAGGAGGCTTGTTTTCTCAAGATGAAAATAATTCTCAAGAGGTTAATGGATTTTTGCCTGATGATGTTACTTTAGATAAGGATGATAAGTTTTTTAGTTTTGATTTATTAATTAAAGTCCTTCTTAGTGTTTGTTCCGCTGGTTTGGCTGTTGGTCTTATTGTTTTACTAAGAAGAAAAAATATTTTAAAATAGTAAAGGATTTTTATGGAAAAGGTTATTGAGGTTAAAAATTTAGTTAAGGAATATAAGTCTTTTAAAGCTCTTGATGATATTTCTTTTGAAGTTTGTAAAGGCGAAATAGTTGGTCTTTTGGGCCCTAATGGGAGTGGTAAGTCTACAACTATTAATTGTATTTTGGCTCTTTTGGATTTTAAGGAAGGCAGTATAAAGATATTTGGAAAAGAAATGTCACCAGACAATTATGAAGTGAAACAAGAAATTGGAGTTGTTTTTCAAGAAGTTGCCGTTTTTGAGGAATTGACTGTTTATGAAAATATTGATTATTTTTGTGGACTTTATGTTAGTGATAAGAGTATTAGAGAAAAATTTATTATGGATGCGATTAAGTTAGTGCATTTGGAAGATTTTGTGAATTTTCGTCCTAAGCAGCTTAGTGGAGGGTTATTAAGACGATTAAATATTGCTTGTGGGATTGCTCATAAGCCAAAACTTATTTTTTTGGATGAGCCTACAGTTGCAGTAGATCCTCAAAGTAGAAATAATATTTTGGATGGTATTAGAACACTTAGAGATAATGGGGCTACAATTATTTATACTACGCATTATATGGAAGAGGTAGAAATATTGTGTGATAGGATTATTATTTTAGATAAGGGTCATGTTATAGCTAGTGGTACTAGTGATGAGTTAAAGGAACTTGTAAATATTGAGGAAAAGGTAACTGTCGAAGTTAATGATTTGGATTTAAAGTATGTTGATAATATTAAAAAATTTAAAAATGTTGATAGTGTAGTTTATAGTAATAGGGTTTTGTCTGTTGTTTATAAGAAGGGTAAGAATAATTTAGTAGAACTTATTGATTATTTTAGAAAAGAGAATGTTAAGTATGATAAGATTTTTTCAGAGAGACCTACACTTAATGATGTGTTTTTAGAACTTACTGGAAAGGAACTTAGAGACTAATGTTTATGCATAATTTTATGTTTTCTTTGAAAACACTTTTTAAGAATAGACCACTTATTTTTTGGACTTTTCTTTTTCCTGTTATTTTGGGAACTTTATTTAGTTTGGCTTTTTCTAATATTGAAGAGAGTGATAAATTAGATTTTATTCCTATAGCTATAGTGAGTGAGAATGAGCGGGATTTGGTAAGTCAAATTTTGAGTAAAATGGGAAATAAAGATGATGATGATAGGATTTTTGATATTAGTTTTGTTAGTCTTCAAGAAGCTGATAAGATGTTAGAAGATGAGAGTATTGATGGATATTATGTGTCTTCGGATGAGCCTAAGATAGTCGTTTTAAGAAGTGGTATTAATGAGACTGTTTTTAAGGCTGTTGTTTCAGAAATTTATCAGTCAGCAAATATTGTTAATAATTTGTTAGAAAGTAATAGTGATTTAAACGTTAATGATGTTTATTTGAGTGTTATGGAAAAAATAAGTAGTGAAAACTCATTAATAGTTGATAAGTCTAGTGATAAACTTAGTTATACTATGATAGAGTTTTATACTTTAATTGCTATGACTTGTTTGTATGCTGGAGTTTTGTCAATGTATTCTATTAATCAAAAGCTTCCTAATATGAGTGACAACGGTAAGAGAGTGTCAGTAAGTCCTGTTAGTAAGTTTCGTCTTTTAGTTAGTAGTTTAGTAGCTAGTTATGTTACTCAACTTGTCGGTTTGTTAATATTGTTTTTGTTTACTATTTTTGTTCTGGATGTTGATTATGGTGATAATCTCCTGCTTGTTATTCTTTTGTCTTTAGTAGGTAGTTTTGCAGGTCTTTCTTTGGGAACTTTAGTAGCTAGTATTTTTAAGTCTAATGAGAATATGAAGATTAGTATTATTATTGGTTTTACTATGTTTTGTTCGTTTTTGTCTGGAATGATGGGCATTACTATGAAATATGTTATTGATAAGAATGTACCTATTTTAAATATTATTAATCCAGCTAATATGATTACAGATGGTTTTTATAGTTTGTATTATTATGATACTTTGGATAGATTTTATTTTAATTTGTTTAGTTTAGTTATTTTTTCAATAGTTTTGATAGTGATTTCTGTTTTGTGTTTAAGGAGGCAAAAGTATGACAGTATTTAAGACATTTTTAAAAATTGTTAAGTCTTGTAAGGCTCCTATAATTTTGTATACTGTTATTTTAATTGTTTTTGGTACTTTGAATTTTGAGAATAATGATAATAGTTTAGAGTTTGTAGATAGTAAGCCTGATGTTTATATAGTTAATGATGATGAGAATTTGGGAATTACTAAGAGCTTGGTTGATTATATTTCTTTAAATAGCAATATTATTTCTTTAAGTGATGATAATGATTCTTTAAAGGATGCTTTGTTTTATAGAGATGTTAATTATATTATTTTTATTCCTGAGAA
>CATKEA010000247.1 GCA_949746915.1 uncultured Bacilli bacterium | reverse complement strand
TTTGTGCCTTTAATGATCCAAAATCATAACCATTACTGTTTCCTTTAGGCCAAGGCACTAGCCATACTAATAGTAAAACAAAAACTATTATTAAGATTAATTTTAATAGGAAATCTCTAAACGGAAATCCTCTTTTTTCATTTTCTTCTGTATACATAATTTCTCCCCCTCTTTTTGTTTACGGCCTATATTATACCGCAAAATAAAAGATTTGTCAAATATTTTTTTTAAGTTCTATAATTGTACATCCATCATTCATAAAATCAACATAATATTTTTCGACATCTGGATGATGTTTTAACATATTATGAACTTCATTTTTTAAGGTTCCTGTGCCTCTTCCGTGAACAACGACAATCTTACTATTTCTTAAAATTAATGATTCTTTAATAAACTTATTAACCAAAATTTTAGAAACATCTCTTGTCTCACCATGCAAGTCTATAGATGGTAAATTACTATTTAACACTTACGTATCCCCCGACTCTAAGTACTTCTTCTAAATCAGGCATAGAATTCTTTCCACCTATTTTAGTGACTGATAAAGCCCCTGCAATATTAGAAAGTCTTATCGTATCAACCAAATTATATTGATTACTTATGAAATAAGTAAACGCTCCATGAAAAATATCTCCTGCTGCAGTTGAATCAATAGCTTTTACTTTTAAACTTGGAACAAGGATATAATCATCCTCTATTTTTGTAAATGCTCCATGACTTCCAAGTGTTATTACAACATTTGTTTTAAAATCTTGTACTAACTTCTCATAAATAGGAATAATGCTACTTGTATCTGATAATTTTATAACATCACCTGTATATTCATTTGCAAAATCTAAAGAACAAACTAAGTAAGTAACAAGTGATCCCAATTCTACAATAGAAGGTTTTAAATTACCTGCATCTAAAACACTTATAGCCCCCCTATTTTCAAGAAGTACTTTCTTACTAAGTTCTAATTCCTCTCCATCAACTAAAATAACATCTGGTTTAATAGTAACATTACCAACATATTCATCTAAGTTTTTACTTCTTTGAACAATAATTGTCCTGCTACCATTATTACTATTAGCTAAAATATAACTAACCGTCGTTTTAAAATTATCTGATATTTGTAAAAATGTAGTATCACATCCTACTTGTAATAACTCATTTTTAATTTTATCACCATATAAATCTTTCCCAACGACACCAGCAAATGAAGTATTCATTCCCCATTTAGCAAGTAAATATGAAGCGTTGCTAGCAGCACCTCCACCACATTCAACACCTTCTGTTATTCTAATTTTAGTATTTTCTTTTGGAAACGAACTAACTGGTAATGTGATATCATAAGCCGCATGCCCTACACATAAGACCTTCTTCATATCTATCACCTAAGTACAATTATATCAAAAAAAGAATAATCTTTAAAGACTATTCTTTAACTTTTTTCTACTTAATGTAAAACAATTAGAAGAACCAAGACTTAAACCATTTAAATTTATCAATAAATTGGGCTGTTTTTACTGTTCCACTAATAATTGGAAAGAAATATATAAAGAACAATATTACCACTCCAATATAGAAATAATAAATACTATTATCATCAACTAAATCCGTCAACCACTTTATAAGTGCTACATTAGCAAGCATTATAAATGGCAATACTGGAAAATAATGGTACATAAACATTATTCTACCAATAAATACATATGGAAGCCAAGTACATGCAATAAATAACACGATATATAAAGTTTCTTTTCTTCTTGATTTTAAAGCATCTATTAGACAATATATTCCACCTAAAATACCAAACCACCAAATAGCTGGATTTCCAATACCTGTAATAGTTCCCTTTAAATCTCCATTAAAATATCCAACATAATACCAAACAGGTCTTTTCATTATTGGCCAAGTATACCAAGGAGATGAAAAATCATGAGCAGCATCAAGGTTAGAATGATATTTAAACATTTCTCCAGTCTGTTTAAAAATATCACCTATTCCATCAATATGATATGGATACATATTTGGAAATAACAAATAACATAACAAATATATAATAATTGGAACAATTACAAAGAATAAAACACAAGATAATATAACTATTAAATCATCTTTTTCAAACTTAACTTTTTTATGATTTCTTCTTCCTTTTATATTACTAATTATAAAATGTGTAAAAAATGCAATGCAAAGTGCAAGTCCAGCATAAAAACCTGTCCATTTAGTTGCTATAGCACATCCTATAAATAAACCAGATAACCCTAAATTAGTTAGTTTCTTTTTCATAGGTGCACTATCATCTAAGCAAACATACCTATACATAAACAAACTTGATAACATAATAAATAAGACTAAGAAACTATCAACTGTCCCCATCCTTGTTTGTGCAAAATGGAAACAATCGAATGTCATCAAAACTGCAGCAAGTATTGCCCATTTACGTTTTTTAAACATATCTTTAGCAAATACATATATTGTTGGAATCATCAAAATACCAGCAATATTTCCCATAAAACGATATGCAAATGTACTCATTCCAAATAATAATATTGGTATCATTTGAATTAGTTTCCCAAGTGGTGGATGAGTCCATTCCTCAACCTGAATTCCATGGGCATACTCATATGCTGTTCTAGCAAAATAAATTTCATCAAAATAAGATGAATTCAAATAGCTTATTCTAGTTGGAACAGTATCAAGTTCATCAACAATAACCACACTTTGATCATCACTAGCTTTAACTTGAATTTTATTTCCATAGGCATCATATAACTGAACATCACCTAAAGAACCACCATCTTGATTTGATACGATTTTCAAATACTTAAATTTCTTTGAAATATATGTATCATTCCAAGCAAATACTGATTTTTGTTCTAAGACTTTATCTATTTGTACATATGAATTGCCATCATCTGAAATAAATAAATTGTAAGTACCTTCATCATCACCAGTATAATGTCTTATCATTGATATTTCAGCTGAATCTCCAACAAGTTCAATTCCAACTTCTTCCCCAGTATGTGTAAAACGATAATAAGTTTGAGGATTTTTTAAAGTTCCTAAATTATTAAATGAAATAATTGAATAAAAAACAACGAAAACACCAAGAATAATCCAATCAATCTTAGTTAATGAAGTTACCTTCTCCTCCAAAAATGAGGTTGCTTTTCTAAACTTCTTACTAAATTTACTTTCTTTTTTCTTTTTGAACATAAATTTTACCTCCTAGTATAACTATATCAAAAAACAAATAGTTTTTAAAGACTATTTGTTTAATTTATTAAAAATATTAAGTCTAATTTTGTCTTAAGACTATCAGTTTTATTTTTATTATTTCTTATTTCAAGTATTTTATA
>CATKEA010000246.1 GCA_949746915.1 uncultured Bacilli bacterium | reverse complement strand
TCAAGTAGTTGTTTTTGCAGGTGGAGCTGGAATTATTTCTTATTTATATTTTTATAGTATTATAATTTCAATTATTTATGCTTTACTTGCAGTTATGTTTATTCCATATCTTGCATATTTGAGATGTAATAAAGTTTATAGTGAATTTATTTTTGAACAAATACAAGTTTATTCTACTAACGTAATTATGGAGTTTAATACTACTCAGTCTTTTGTTAAATCATTAGAAGGTGTAAGAGATAGTGGCGTTCTTGAAGATCCAGTTTTAAGTGATGTAAATGAGATGATTAATATTGCTTATAGTAGTTCTACTATTGATGACGCTATTGCATATTTTAATGAGAAATATGATTATTATGTTATAAGAAATATGCATCAACTTTTCTTACAGATAACAAAGGAAGGTTCTAAGGATTCTGGTGAAGCTTTAGAAGGTATGTTACAAGATATTGATATGCTTGTTGAAAGCGTTTATAGAGATAGATTAGATAGACAGTCATTCCATAAGCATTTCTTAACATTTGGTGTCAGTTTATACTTCTTAGTTGCTCTTATTCAATATTTACTTGGTAATGAAAGCTATTTAGCACTTATTGAATTATGGTATGTTCAAATTATGCTTCATGCAGTTATAATTATTAATACTTACTTTTTAGTTAATGGAGAAAAATATTATAATGAGGATGTGGGTGCCGAATGATGATAGAAATTGCAATAATTGGTGTTTTAATTGTTATCGTACTCCTTGTACAGGGTAAGATAGATGGTAATAAGTTTATTAAAGATAACGAAAAAGCATTTAAATTATTAAAAGAAGATGATTATGATTTTTTAGTAGCTGCTAAATATGGAGATGGAGTAAATGCTAATCAATTATTTGAAAAAAGAATTAAAAATGGTTTATTAGTTTTGGTGTTTTTAGTAGTAATATTTATTTCAAATTTGAATTTTATAAATTTGATAGCTTGTTTTGTAGTTTCGTTTTTAGTTTTTAAATCAGGTTATAATGGATTAAAAAGTTATTATAAGAAACATTTACATGAGATTGATTTACTACTTCCTTATTATTTAAAAAGTTTGGAAATTTTGATTCAACATTATACTGTACCCGTTGCATTAAGTAAAAGTGTTGATCAAGCTCCTAATATTTTTAAAGAAGGGCTTAGAGATTTAATTGGAAGTATAAATGCAGGTGATTCTACAATAGATCCTTATATGGCATTTGCTATTAAATATCCAGTTAGAGATTCTATGAGAATGATGAGACTTCTTTATAGGCTTGGACTAGGTAATCAAGAGAGAAAACAAGATCAATTAATTGTTTTTTCAAGAACAATATCTAGTTTACAAGCTAAAAGTAGAGAAACTAAATATAAGGAACGTTTGGAAAGAATGGAAAAGAAGACTATGGTTATGCTATCAACAACTGGAGCTGGTGTTATGGTAATTTTACTTCTTGCTATTTTACAGATGTTTACTTCAGTATAAAATAGGCATTAGTATTTTGTTTTTCAGAATATTTAATGCTTTTTTTGTTTATATGTTAAATTTCGTTAAATTTGTTAAGTTAACTTGATAAATAAAAGGGTTTAAAGTATAATAATAATAGTAATAATAATAAAGGGAGGTAGATTCATAAATGAAAGAAGCTACAGGAGAATTAAATATGACTGTAATTACAGTAATAGCTATAGCGGCAGTTGCAGCGTTATTCTATGCGTTTGTATGGCCAATGATTCAAAGGACAATAGTACAACAAACTTGTAATACTTATGGACCTGGTTATACTGCTGAAAAAGTTGATGCTGGTGAAAGTTCAGCTTGTCAATCTGCAAGTGATAAAACTAGTTGTTGGGTTTGTAAATGTGAAAAATCAAAAGGATGTACTGGTGAAGATATAAATGCAGATAGTAAAAAATAGAAATATTTTATAGTTTGATTAGGAGTTAATTGTTATGAGAGAAGCGATTGGTGGAACTTGGCTGTTAGGTTTTGTAGTGCTATTTATAGTGCTGTTTTCTGCATACTTAGCAGTTTCCATCAATTATACTAAAGCATTTAGAGTAAAAAATCAGATTATAAACATTATTGAAGAGAATGAAGGTTTTTCTACAAGTACAGGTAATGTTGCTAATAAATCTGATGAGCAGCTTAGGGATAGTAGTAAAACTGAAGATAAAATATATTATTATATTAAAGATATTGGTTATGCTACTAATAAAATTGATGAAGATAGATGCCCAGATGGTGCAGAGTTATTTGAAGGTGGATACTGTGTAAAAAAAATATGTACTATGCATGGTGCATATTATAAAGTGACATCTTTTATTAAAATTGAATTACCACTTTTATGGCAATCTTTGACGATTCCTATTAATGGTGAGACTAAGGTATTATATTATACACAGGACGATATAGATTGTCAGTAATTGGAGGTTAGAGGATTTATATGAATGTAATTATTGCAAATAAGTATAGAGATATGTTAATGACACTGGATATTGAAGTTATTAAGTCTTTAGAAGGTGTTTATGATGTTAATGAAGTTATAGATAATTTTTCGAATTTTTATTTCGATAGAATGATTTTAGATATAACTGCATTAAAAGATTATAATAATATTGATACTTTACAAAAGTTAAGTATTCATCTCGATATGGCAAAGATAATTTTGCTTTTAGATGATAGTGATGAGAGTTCTACTAGTCAGTATTTGTCAAAATTAATTTCTATGGGTATTTATAATTTTACTAGAAATTTGGAAGGAGTAAGATATTTACTCCAAAATCCTAATAGTTATAGAGATGTTGCTCATATTCATAATATAAATGTCGGTGAAGATGGTTATTATGATGAGAGTTTATCTAATAGTACAAGAGTTATTGGAGTTAAGAATTTAATTAATGGGGCAGGCGCAACTACACTTGTGTATATGATGATGAAGCATTTGGCTAGTAATTATAGTGTTTGTGCTTTAGAAGTTGATAAGAGAGATTTCTTGTATTTTGATGATAAAGAAATGATGTCAACTAATTCAGCTGATTTGCCTAAAGAATTAATGAAAAGAAGAGCTTATAATGTTGTTCTTATTGATTTAAATGAATATAGTGACCCTGATATTTGTAATGATGTTATTTATTTGATTGAGCCATCTATACTTAAACTAAATAAATTAATGAAAAGAGATAGAAGAGTATTTGAAAAACACGCTAATGATAAGATTGTATTAAATATGAGTAATATTTCAAGTAGCGATTTAAATGTTTTTGAATATGAAGCTAAAGCAAAAATATTTTATAATTTTCCATTTCTTGATGATAGGAATGAGAATAATAGGGAAATTAATGGTCT
>CATKEA010000245.1 GCA_949746915.1 uncultured Bacilli bacterium | reverse complement strand
CTATAAGAACATTAGTAAAAAGGATGTGAGATAATGATTTATAAAATAAATAATAAAATAATTATTATTAATCCTTTTCAATGCTTAGGAAGTGGAATCCAAGGAAATGTATATAAGTATCAAGATAAAGCATTGAAAATATATGGTAAAATTTATAGAACAAAATATAACCAAGATAGAGATGAAACATTAAGTACACTTTCTACAAAATATATAATTTTACCTGAAGAAAGTGTATTTAGTACATTTACTAAATATTGTGGTTATAAAATGCCATATATTGATTTAGATAATGATAAAAAAATAACAGATTGCACCAAAGAAGATCTTAAAGAAAATTTATTTGAATTAATAGAAGATATCAATGTAATTAGTAAAAATGACTTCAAAATGGAAGATGTTAAACTTAATACAGTTTTCAATGGTAAGATTTATGTATTAGATTCTAGTTGCTATTTTCAAGAAGGAAAAGAAGATGAAATAGTTAAATTTATACTTCGTAGAAAGAAAGGTAGTATTTTAGAAGATAATATAGCTGCAGTAAAAAGTGGCATACATAATCTTGTTTGTAATGAACTTATTCTCGATAAAGAAAGTGAACTTAGAATGATTGATCTATTTAGTAATATCAATAGTTTTAGTAAGAAATTAGGTGAAGGTGAAACCATTAAGCAATACATTTTGAGAAAATAGTTTAATAGACTTTAACTAAGAAATTATTAATAGTTATAAATTTTATGCTATTACAATTTAGATAAAAAATAATAATAGTGATTTTTAAAACGATATTTTATCATCAAGATATCGTTTTTAAGTTGCTACTTTATTAGTACAATTTTAGATTTTTACTTTAAAACTTGCTTAACTTACTTAACTATAGTAAAATAATGAATAGTTTGGAGGGATAAAAATGATACAAGCAAAAAGTGTAACATTACGTTTTGGTAAACGTACCTTATTTGAAGATGTAAATATTAAATTTACTGCTGGAAACTGTTATGGGTTAATTGGAGCAAATGGTGCAGGTAAAAGTACCTTTCTAAAAGTTTTATCTGGTGAAATAGATACAACTAGTGGTGAAATAATTATTACCAAAGGTGAAAGACTTTCTGTTTTAAAGCAGGATCATTATGCTTATGATGAAAATACTGTAATGGATACTGTTATTATGGGAAATGAAAAACTATATGCCATCATGAAAGAAAAAGAAGAGTTATATTCTCATACAGAATTTACTGATGAAGATGGAATTAGACTTGGAAACTTAGAAGCTGAATTTGCCGAACTTAATGGATGGGAAGCTGAAAGTGAAGCAGGGAACTTATTAAGTAATCTTGGAATACCAGTAGAACTTCATTATTCAGTAATGAAAGAATTACCAGCTAAAATAAAAGTAAAAGTACTACTTGCTCAAGCATTATTTGGAAATCCTGATATTTTACTTTTAGACGAACCTACTAATAACTTAGATATTGATGCTATTAATTGGTTAGAAGAATTTTTAATTAATTATAACAATACTGTTATAGTCGTATCGCACGATAGACATTTTTTAAATAAAGTTTGTACGCACATAGCAGATATCGATTATAATAAAATAAAACTATATATTGGAAATTATGATTTCTGGTATGAATCAAGTCAATTAGCATTAAAACAAATGAAAGAAGCTAATAAGAAAAAAGAAGAAAAAATTAAAGAATTGCAAGACTTTATCGCTAGATTCTCTGCTAATGCTAGTAAGAGTCGTCAAGCAACATCAAGAAAGAAAATGCTTGAAAAAATTGAACTAGATGAGATTGTACCATCATCTAGGAAATATCCATATATTGACTTTAAGCCAGAAAAACCATCAGGAAAAGAAATACTTACAGTAACTAATATTTCCAAAACAGTTGATGGCAAAAAAGTTTTAGATAATATATCATTTACTATGCTAAAAGGCGATAAAATTGCTTTTGTTGGAAGTGATGATATCTCAAAAACAACCCTATTTAAAATCTTAATGGGTGAATTAGAACCAGATAGTGGAGAAATCACTTTCGGAAAAACAGTTACTAAAAGCTATTTCCCTCAAGATAATAGTGCATATTTTACTAAAGATGAAAGCATTATGGAATGGATTGGACATTATTACAATATTGATGATGAAACAATTCTAAGAGGCTTTCTTGGAAGAATGTTATTTTCTGGTGAAGATGTTTTTAAACATGTTCCAGTTTTATCTGGAGGAGAAAAAGCTAGATGCATGTTATCTAGATGTATGTTAGAAGCTAATAACTTTTTAATTTTAGATGAACCAACTAATCATTTAGATTTAGAAAGTATAACTTCCTTAAATAATGGCCTAATCAAATACGATGGTGAATTGATATTTGCCTCACATGATCATCAATTTATTTCTACTATAGCTAACCGTATTATTGAAATATTACCACAAGGTATTATAGATAGAAGACTTCCATATGATGAATATATTAAAGAGGAAAAGATCAAAGAATTAAGAGAAAAAAGTAAACAAATTGAAAATAATTAAAATAAAAATTATTAACATCAAAAATAACTAGTGCTTAAAAAAGGCTAGTTATTTTTTTACGAAAAATGTATTGAAATGACAAAATAATGTATGCTATAATTAAGAAGTAAAATATGGAGGTAGAAAGAATGGAAGAGTTTGAAATTGAAACAGCAAAAGAAAAACGTAAAAAAAGAAAAATGATTATGACACTGCTTTTCGTACTTGCAGTAGTGGCAGTAGTTGGAACATCATTTGCCTTATGGCAATTAACGTTCACACAAACTGGAACAAACGTAATTACAACAGGATGTTTAAATTTAACATTAACAGATGACACAGATGCAATTACATTAACAGATGCAACACCAACAGCAGATGAAGAAGGAAGAAAATTAACTCCTTACAAATTTACTATTGAAAATACTTGTAATGTAAATACTAGATATGTAATTAACTTAGAAACAGTTAGTACTGGAACTAAAATATTAGCTGATCAATATGTAAAAGCAAATCTAGTAAAAGGAACTGAAGAAGTATTTATTGATAAGTTAATTGAAAATCATCAAAATCAAGAAAAAGTAATAGAAGAAGCAAGTGCAGCTTATATGTTACATGAAGGAATGCTAGCTGGTAAAGAGAGTATTCAATTCAGTCTAAGACTATGGATGGATGAAGAAACTGGACCAATTGATGAAGTTATGAATGCTGAATTCGCTGGAAAAATAACTATTACAGCTGAATATGTACCAGCTGTTACAACAAAACCATCAATCAAAACTATCACAGCTGACTATGCTAATGAGATTTGGGCTAATAAAGCTAATATTACAACAATAATATTTGAAAATACTATTTCTGAAGTAGATGGTGCAACAGAAAATTTCGATATCTCATCTGATAATAGTAATTCTATAATAGCTCGTCTTGTTCCAAATGCAGATGATAATACTAAATTCACTGCTTATATTCAAGCTAATGGAAATATTTTAGCTAACGCAGATAGTTCAAATTTACTTAATGGATTTACTTCATTAACAGAAATTCAAGGAATTGAATATGTTGATTTATCTAAAGTAACAAATACAAGTAATATGTTTGCTGGATGTAGCAATCTAACTTTGGTATTTGAACTTACTAATGCTAATATTACTACATATGATGGAATGTTCACTGGTGCAGCAACAGGAGAAGCTACAATAACAATTAATTATACTGCTGAAGTAGAAACTTTACTTGACAGTATTATTGCAGCAAGTACTGGATCTAATATTACTAAAGGAACATTAATTACTGAATAGTAAAATAAAATGCAAAAAGAAGCTTTATGGCTTCTTTTTTTTAACTAGAAACACTTCCGTTTTCACAACGATTTCCCCATGAATCAATTAGTTTATCATTCTGCTTAACTAGAACTATCTCACAGTTGTTTCCACATTTATTACATGTAATTCCCTTTGTTTCAAATTTTTGATCAGCTATAGAAAAATCAAAATTGATTCGTTTATTAGATCTAAGCGCTAAAATACTAACCCCATATGCTCCCATTAAATGACCATCTTTATCAACGATAATATCTTTACCAATTATATCTTGAAAAGCCTTCTGCACTCCGATATTTTTACTAACACCACCCTGGAATATAATTGGCTCTTCCAGTTTTTTTCCTTTTGCAACATTTGATAAATAATTATTACAAACACTGTAACATAAACCAGCAATGATATCTTCTTTTTTATATCCCATTTGAGCTTTGTGAACTAAATCACTTTCCGCAAAAACTGTACATCTTGCAGCAATTTTAGTTGGATTCTTACTAGTAAGAGCAATCTTACCAAAATCTTCTACTTCAACATCGATTCTTTTGGCTTGGCTTGATAAAAAAGAACCAGTCCCAGCAGCACATAATGTATTCATATTATAATCTGTAACAATACCATCTTTAAGTAAAATAATCTTAGAATCCTGACCACCAATTTCTAAAATTGTTCGAACATCAGGATAAATCGTTGAAGTACCAACTGCATGTGCAGTAATTTCATTTTTAACAACACTAGCATTAAGCATTGCTCCAATCAGTTTTCTAGCAGAACCAGTCGTACCAACCCCAACAATATGTACATTGTCATCAATTTTACTTTGTAGTTCACTTAAAACATTTTTAACAGCATCAACTGGGTTTCCTTTAGTCCATAAATAACTACTAGCAACAATTTTTAAGTTACTATCTATAATAACAGCTTTTGTTGAGATACTACCAATATCTACACCTAAGAAGTATTCCATTTTATCGTCCTTTCTTAACCATTAACATATCATAAAAAGCCTCTAATCTTGTTTTTATCCCAACCTCACTAGTTTGAGAATCAAAAGAAAAGAAAATAACAGGCATATTATGATCACTACAAATCTTTTCTATTATCGGAATAGCACCAACCTCAGGAGTACATCCAAAAGGTTTAGTATGAATAATGCCATCGAATCCTTTATCTATTAAATACTTACATCGATAAACATTATCCATTCCATCAGCACCAATTGTATAGGTACAATAGTCCTTAATCCCACGTAACATTTTTCTTTTCATTTTTTTCTTTTGAAAAAGTAAATAAGTCAAATTAGTAAATCTTTTAATCTCAATATTATTTTTAGCAAGTTCCATTTCTAAAAAATAACTAGCAAATGGTTCCATAGCAGTATAAAGTTCACCAATTATGCCAATTTTAATACAATCTTTTGGTTTAAGTATACGAATATTTTTAAATAGTTTTTTATACTTAAAATACTTAATTGTAAGAGGAATAAATCCTTTAGTCTTAGAAAAGTCTTGTAACATTTTTTTCTTATTATCTGTAAAATTTTTCATATTTAAAGCAAAACCAATTCTACTTCTAATGATCTCATCTATTTTATCCATATATCTTATCATAAGCAGAGTAAGAAGAGCATAATAAGCAAATTTAACAAAATTTAATTTTTTATTCATTTTTTTAAAAGTCTTATAAACTTCCATAACTTTTAAATGATCACTATCAATTAAATTGATAAATTGAAAGTTATAACCCAAGTCTTTTAATATTTTTTCTTGTACTTCACTATAATAACCATATCTACATCCACCACCTGCTTGAATAATAATATTAGCACCATTTTCTAAAGATTCAATAAAGTTACCTAGATTATATTTAAAAGGTACACAAGCAGAATCAGGTGCATACTTACTACCAATTTCAATTGTTTTCTTAGTAATAGGAGGACTAGCTTTTACCTCATAATTAGTAAGGTGTCTTAAAACAAATGAAATAGGAACAGAGTAGTTACCAAGATGGGGAAAACTAATAATTTTATTCATGTATTTTTCTCCTTTCATTAAGTATATCTATAAAACTTTCCAGTCTAGTAATAATACCAGCTTCACTATTTAACTCATCAATAACTAACTGAATAATAGGTGTATCATTAACATTTCTTATAATCATTTCATTACTTAAAGAATCAGGTCCACAAGGAAAAACAGTCAGTAGAATAATACCATCCATTCTTTTCTTATAATGACTTATTGAACCAATTATTTCTTTATTATAAGTCCAGTAATTACGCTGTGTAATTCGTTCAACTTCACTTTTTAGATATTTTTTATCATATAAATCAGAATAGATAATTTGCACTCCATTTGCTTCCAAAAAATTAATTATTGGTTTCCCAATTAAACTATCATGCATATTATATGGATGACCTGCAAGAAGAACTTTAATCTTATCACTTTTGCCTAAGATATTTTTTTGACGAAGTAATCGCTTATTACGTTGATTTTCTTCAAACTTTTTAGCTTTTCTAAAAGCTTTAATAACATCTCGATACTTAAAACCAAGAGCAAGTCCCATACCAGTAAAGGCATAAAACTCATCTTCTTTTTTTTCGATATCTATATTATAATTAATGATTTTTACATCTATAGTATTTCTAACTAAGTCATAAAGACAAGAGAAATTAGTACACAACTTTTCATGTTTTACTAAACAAGCATATCTAGGTATTAAAACATAATCACATTTATCTTTTAAGTAATCAACATGTCCCATAAATACTTTCATAGCTAAACACGATTCATCATTAGTATATTTTTTTCCTTTTTCAAGTATTTCTTTATTAGTACAACAACTTACTACAACATCACATCCTAACTCTTCAAAGAAATTAATCCATAAATCTTTGTATTTGTAGTATAGTAATGCTCTAGGTATTCCAATTGTAACTTTGTCCATAAAATCATTCCTTTTTAACTATTCTATTAACGATTGATAAAGTTTAGAAGTAATTTTTTTCTTGACATTAATGATGTAAAGGAATGTTCCAAATATTTATTTTTATAAGTAAATATTATATAATTGAAAAGGGATAAGTATGGATAAAGAAAAACTTTTAGATAAAATAAAAAATAAAGAAGATAAAATTCTTATTTCTAATTTGTTTGATAGATATAACAAATATTGTAAGAATGGTATCTTTTTATCATCTAATTTTATAAATGAAAGTCAGGAATTGTTATTAAAAAAATATCTTCCTAAGTTAGAAGTATATAAAATAAATGACTTATGTACTAAAAGTGTTGTTTCTTTTTCGAAAAATGATATTGATATTTTAAAAATAACTCCTGTAAAAGATATTACTCATAGGGATGTTCTAGGTAGTTTATTTTCGCTAGGACTAGAAAATGATACAATTGGAGATATTTTTGTTGAGGATGATTGTATCTATTTAACATCTTTAAAACGTTTAAGTAATTTTATTATTGATAATTTAATAATTATTAAGAATATTCCAGTACGTATTACTGTTACTGATAGAATTATTTTTACTAAGAATCATTTAGAAAAACAAAAATTAATAGTATCTAGTACTAGATTAGATACTATTGTTAGTAGTTTAGCAAATACTTCTAGAAGTGTTGCTATGTCTTTGATAGAACAAAGGATGGTTTTAGTTAATTATCAAGAACAGAATAAGGTTAAAGAAATAAAAAAAGATGATATTATATCTATTAGGAAAGTTGGAAAGTTTAAAATAGGTGATATCATTATGATAACTAAAAAGAATAAGAAAGTAGTGGAGGTATATAAATATGTTTAAGAATATAAAGCGGTTTGTTTATTATGTATTTATAATAAGTTTATTTTTTCCAACTAGTGTAATGGCTAATAATGAAGAAGCAATTGATTATAATAGAAAGTATGAAGTCACTTTAAATAAATGTGTCGATGGAGATACAGCTAAATTTTCTTTTGATAATGGTGATGTATATTCTGTTAGATTTTTAGCAATTGATACTCCAGAATCAGTTCACCCAACTAAAGGGGTGGAACCTTTTGGTAAAGAAGCAAGCGAATATACATGTAATAAATTAACTAATGCTAAGAAAATAGAATTAGAATATGATAAAAAAGCTGGTCAAAAGGATAAATATGGTCGCTTACTAGCATGGATTTTTGTAGATGATAATCTACTACAGGTCAATTTAATCAGAGAAGGTCTGGCAGAAGTTGCCTATGTGTATGCTGATTATAAATATGTTCCTTTATTAAGGGATGAAGAAACAGTAGCTAAGGTTGCCAAAAAAGGTAAATGGAAAGAAGAAGAACCTATAGTAGAAAAGAAAAATGACAATAAAACTAATCCAACAAAAACAACATCAAAAAGTAATAAACCAAGTTGGATAGATGAGATAATTGATCATACTTTAGGAAAAATATTTGAATATTTAAATAATTTGATTGAAAAAATTGTTGAATCAATTGAAAGTATGTTATAATGAATTTGTTAGATTAACAAAGTAAATAGGAGGGAAAAGGTTATATGGCAAAAGGAAAAGCAAATAAGAATGACAAAAATGTTAAATCTACAACAAAAGAAGAAAAGAAGGTAACAGAAACAAAGGAAGTTAAAAAAGTAGTAATTGATGAACCAGTAAAGGTTCAAAAACCTAAATCAAAGTATGATTTTGATAAGAAGAGTATTGAAAAAGGTATAATTACTGTTTTAGGAGCTATAGTATTTTTATTAGCAATATTCTTTGTAAGTAATAAAATAACAGATTGCGACTTAGGAAAATTTTGCGATAAGGTTGAAGAAAACAAAAAAGATGTTAATCCTTTATTAGCAGAAGGTGAAGTCCTAGATGAAACAAAAATGAAAACATTAACTGAAATAAACTATGAGGAGTATGAAAAAGCTCTAAAGAGTAAAAAAACTACTACAGTTGTTTATTTAGTTAGTGATAGTAGCTATTGGAATCAATATGAAACACCAATACTAAAGTCAGTAGCATACAACTATGATTTAGATATTAAATATTTAAATTATGATAATTTAACAGAAGAACAAGTTGCAGCAATTGAAAAATTAAATAAAAATATTACAAAGGAAACACCAGCCTTATTAATAGTTAATAATAAGAAATTAGTAGCAAGTCAAACAACACCATTATCAACTAGTGGAATGGTTAGTTTCTTTACTGATAACAAAATTATTAAATCAGAAAAATAAATTGATAATAAGTAAACAAGTGAGGAGATAAAATGGGAGAAGTATATAAGAAAGCATTGGCCTTTAAAAAAAGATATCCAATGACTGTAGCATGGCGTTTAAAAAAGAATTCAGCAAGAGTTGAAGAACACTTAAACAGTGATGAAATTGTTAAATATGTTTTTACTGGTCAAAAAAATAACAATCCATTTGATATTCTCTCAACTTGTGTTATTGCTATAACTAATAAGCGAATTTTAATTGGAAGAGATCGTGTTGTAGTAGGATATTTTTTAGATTCAATTACTCCAGATTTATTTAATGATTTGAAAGTTTTATCTGGAATTATTTGGGGTAAAGTTCATATTGATACTGTAAAAGAATTTGTTACTATTTCAAATTTGGACAAGAAATCACTTAGAGAGATAGAAAAAGAAGTATCTACATATATCATGTTAGAAAAAAAGAAATATCCACCAAGAAACGATAAGTCCAAAGCTTAGTATTTAATTACACCAGTTGTAATTAAATATCATGTTTTTTATTCTTAAAGTTAAAGACTGTACTAATTTGTACAGTCTTTTTTGTATAAAAAGCAAACTCTACTAATGGTATAGATGAAACAGAGAAAATTTATTATATAATTAAATCGAGGTGATAAAATGGAACAAGAAAAGGTTGGAAAGTTTATTGCAAGTTTAAGAAAAGAGTACAATTTAACGCAACAAGAACTAGCAGATAAACTTAATATAACAGATAAAGCTGTATCAAAATGGGAAAATGGTCGTTGCCTTCCTGATGTTTATTTTTTAAAGTTACTATCAGAGATATTTCATGTTAGTGTCAAAGAAATATTAAATGGGGAAAGAGATTTTAAGAAAAAAGAAATAGATGAAAACCACCATGAAAAAGTCTTAGTCGTAAAAAATTTAACTAAATCATTTGACAATAGAAAAGTATTAGATGATATAAGCTTAGAAATCCATGAAGGAGATATTATTGGACTAATCGGACCAAATGGAGCGGGAAAAACAACTCTAATAAAAACAATTTTAAATTTGTATAAATATGATTCTGGAAGTGTTGAAATTTGTGGATATAATACTAAGTCTAATTTAGAAGAAGCTCTCTCAAAAATTGGTTGCATTATCGAAAAGCCAGATATGTATGATAATATATCAGGAAGAAGAAATCTAAAAATAATAGAACTAATAAATAATATTAATGATCAAGATTATATAAATGAAATGATAAAATTTGTCAAATTAGAAGATAGAATAGATGATAAGGTAAAAAAATATTCTCTAGGTATGAAACAAAGACTAGCTATTTGCAGTGCCCTTGTCAAAAATCCTAAACTTTTAATATTAGATGAACCTACTAATGGATTAGACCCATGAGGAATAAAAGAATTAAGAGAGATTTTAAAAGAAATAAGTATTAATAAAAATATGAGTATTTTAATTAGCAGTCATATTTTATCTGAAGTGGAAAATATTTGTGACCGCGTTATTATTATTGATGAAGGCAAATTAGTAAGTAATTTTGGTATTGAGGAAGTTAAATACAAAAATAAAAGTTTAGAAGAGGAATACTTTTTAAAAACAGCTGATTTTGAAAGAGGTGAAAATCATGAAAATAATTAATTTGATAAGGAGTGAATTTATCAAAAACTATTCCATAAAAAGATTTGTGATTATTATTTTTATCTTAACAATATCTTCAATCTTTTTAGTCAAGTTTCAAAATCAAGAAACTTTCTCATATTACTCATTAAAAGAACAAATTAATTATTATGAATCATATCGTCGTAACAATACTGATGTTAAAAATTTTCATGATGAATACAATCATTATTATAATGAGAATTTTATTAAATATCTAAGAATTTTAGACAAAATGGGTGTTACGACTTTATCGGATTGGAAAGGTTCTTTAATTCAAGAGGATTTATTAACACTTCTAAGTCAAAATTTTGTTATAAACAAAATAAAAAAAGATCCCAATGATAAATATATAATATCTGCTTGTGAAAGTGATAACTATGAAGAACTAAATCGTACCGAAAAAGATATTTATGATTTATGTAATAATTACTCGCTAGAAGAAATGGACGATTTATATAATCAAAATAAAGATGAAATCACCAAACTTGAACAACTTCTTGATGAAGATAAATACTATTTATATTTAGAATATAAAATAACAAAGAAAGATATAGAAGATGATGCATTTACTAAATTATTAATTAATAAAAAAGTGAAAAGTAATCAAAATTTTATTGGACTTAATTATTTACAATATAAAGCACTAGAAGAAAATGCTAATTTAGAGATACTTAGTAAAGAAGAATATCAAAACAACAAAGAGCTTCCATATGAGAATTATTTAGCTCATAGAACTCTAATAAAAAATCAAGCTATTTCTAGTAGACAGATTCTTTTATACAGTAGTGAAAAAGAAATAAAACATGATCTTACTTTTAACACAGCAAGTAATATTAATGAGAATATACTTTATTCAAATACTAAAAAAGGTGTCAATCAAATTTTTCATTTGTCTATTATTATTGCCCTTATTATAAGTATAACTAGTGGTGGCATAATCAGTAATGAACACAGCCATGGAACGATTAAGAATATTATTACAGCACCAGTAAGAAGATGGAAAATACTACTTAGCAAATTTATTTATATGATACTTGATATGTATATCTTATGGTTTATAGGTCTAATAATTTTAAGTGTTTGCTCTGGACTAACATATGGCTTCTCTGATTTATTTACCCCGAAAATAATTTATCTAAATGGAACTGTTACAGAAATAAATTATTATTTATATATTATTAAAGATATTCTAATAGCAAGTATCCCACTTATT
>CATKEA010000244.1 GCA_949746915.1 uncultured Bacilli bacterium | reverse complement strand
TACATTTCTCGTTTATCAATCTCTAATGACATATAAACAACATTAGTGTTTAATCCTAATAATTTATATGCTACATTAGTACAAAACATGGTTTTAAAACTTCCTGTGTAAGCAAATACTGAACATATTTTCCCTTTAGCAATAGTAAATTGTTTGTCATCTAATGGTTTTATACCTGTGAATAATGTTACTTCATTTTCTTTAGACTCAATATATTCCTTTAAATCATTATATGGATCTTGTAACTTTTCATCATAAGGTTTATATGTTTCTTCAATATTACTTAGTGAGTCAATAACACTATTTATTCCTTTGATTTTACCTTTTCTAATTTCTTCTAATAAATAATTAAACTTATGTTCTTTCATTTTTATATAATTAGCATCAACCCAAGTCTTAATAGTTTCTTCATCCCAAAGATATCTATCTACGATTTCTTTGTAATATGGTACTTGTATTTGACTTAAAAGGAACTCTACGGATGGCATTTTAGAATATTCATCCACCCAATAAATCATGGTTTCATAAATTGTTTTGCAGGCTTGGTCTAAACCAGAAGTAGTAAAATAGTAGCGAAAGTCAGATTCCCGAAAAATCTGCTTGTCAATTAGTTGATTGAATAAGTCTACTTTATTTAATGCAGCTATAGATAACAATGCTTTAAATATATCGTTATCCTTTGCTATAAAGATTGCACGAATTAAAGATCTCTCATCTTTAAATTTAAGACAAACATCTTTTAAATCTAATATTTTTAGTATTGGCTCATTTATTTCTGGGAATCCTTTTATTTCTTTTGCTAACTCTTTTTGCTTTGGAAGAAAATTGATTTGCTCAATGCTATTAGTAATGCTTTTGAGGATTTGTTCTTTATCTTCTTGACTTATTATATTACCCTCTAACTGTTCTACTTTAGGTGTTATAAGTCCATGCATATTAAGACTAGCAATAAGGTTTCCATCCTTATCAATATTATAAATTTTTCCATTTGAATTTCCATATGATGCTTGATTTTCAACTACATAATACCAATTTGAATCGTTATCAAAAATCTTATTAGTTGGAATAACTTCTTGAGTACTATCATTAGTAGTAGAACCCTCTTTATCAGAAGTAACTTCTTGAGTACTATCATTAGTAGTAGAATTCTCTTTATCAGAAGTAACTTCTTGAGTCTTTTTTGCTTTTTTCTGCTTCTGTTTATTATCTTTACTATTATTATCTGAACAGAGATATGTATCCTCTGGTGAGTCAAAGAATGTTGCTATTCCATTAGATACTAATTCTTTAGGGATAGGTGTATTTAACATAGCAATTACTTTTGCCTCATTATCACTTTTGATTTGTTCGTTTTTCATATTCTTTGTTCCTCATTCTTTTGAATTGTTCGTTTTTCATTTTGTTTTGAAATTCTTTTATTTAGCATAGTAGTTTTAAATATCATATTAGGGGTTATTTTTAAAACTCTATCCGTTTGCTTTTCCATTTTCTCTTCTTCCTTTTCCATTTTCTTTAGTCCACGTATATAATATTTCATTATTTTTACCTCCATTCTGTGGGGGACTAAGGCTTTGACATCGACTTAGAGTCTTGTGTATTGAAATTTTTATATACCTTAAATCCCTTTATTTATCATACTTTGTGTTTATCTAATAAACTCTAGTTGTTATATATAAAACTCTAATTGCTAGAGATTGAACATCAGTTGTATAAATAGATAATCCATTTAACTTCTTTGAATTGATAATGGACTGAGTATGGTGAATTTTCTATAATATCATAATTGCCTACATAATCCTTGATTTTCAATTCAATCTTTAATGTATCTAATAATTCAATTACTTTCATAATGACACTATGCCATAATCTCTTTACATTAGGACCACTATAATATAAAGCATCACAATATTTCACTAAACCATATTTTTCTGAATCTATAAACTTGCTAATATTCTTCATAATAGAATTAAGAGTGATAATAATTGGTTTCTTCTTCCTTTTATTTATGTAAATTATTCTACATACATAAAGTGCAATTTCATAAGTCATAACTTCTTTAAAATTAAGTGTGAAATATTTGGCTGGCACTAGATTAGAATATCTTTTAGATTCAATTAATGTTTTACCAAATGGTCCTAGTGAATAATCAAAAATCATATCACCATTAGATTGTTCTTTTAGATTCCATACCATAAGTAATGGTTGTTCATACTGTCTATATGTAATATTTTTATTCTGTCTTGAATTACCTATATCATATTTAAGTCTTTTCTTACATAATCCTTCAAATGCTTTATCATAAGCATTAAGAGTAGCATCATCTACAACCTTAGAATTGCCAACTCTTTTATTTCTTAATTGCTGTAATTCTTTATAAGATATGGTGCTTGCTTCCGATTGTTCTACTATACATTTGTGTAATAATAATGAGTAGATAAATATCTCATGTGCTGTTAAATCAAATGCATTGTTGTAATACCATGGATTATTGGTAAAATTGTTTGCATAATAACAACTATTATTCTCTGTGTTTCTTTGAATTAATTGTGGTTCATCTGATACTAAACTAATTGATGTTTCTCCTTTATTATTGGTTACTTCTGTATAACTAATATTGTCTTCAAAAGTCATTAAGAATAACTTTGATAGTAGTTCATCATAACAACTTTTGAATTCTTGTGTTTTAGTTTTCATAGTCTAACGTCCTTTTCCCATTCTTCTGGATTTACTGAATATGTTAATTCTTCTAAATCAATATCTCGTGAAACAAATTTAACTTGCCATCCACTACATAGATTTGATGCAGTAAAGTATATTTTACATTCTAAAGGGTAAAGTATTTCTTGATATTCATTTTTAATATTAGAATGTTTCTGAATTACATCGAATAACTCAACTAGCTTAAAATAAGGTACTTCTGGTAAAGTTATATTGAAGTATGTGTTTAAGTCAGTAATATATCCTTCCACTACAATTTTTATAAAACTAAACCCTTTAAGCTTAAAAGTTATAGATGATAAATCATATTTCTCCATATCTAAATTAATTATTTGATTACATAAATCTCTAATTTGTAATTTTGTTTTAAATCTTTCTTCCATAATTTTCTCCTAAATTATATTAGTCTCTTGCAATAAACTAATAGTTTGTTCCAGAACAATTACATTATTTCACACTTTTTTTAATAAATCACTTGACTTTTTGTGACACTTGTGTGACAATATAAATAATTTAAAAAGGAGTGAAATTATGGCGTTAAATGATAGGACAATTTCAATAAAAACAAAGAAACTTATTAAAAGTAACAAAGTTAGAATTATGAAATCTAGAGGAGCTTATTACCTAGAAGCTATACCATCTGAATATGTTAATAATTTAACTGCTGACCAACTAAATCAAATGTATCGTTCTTTTATTGAATTAGGGAGAAAATTGTATAATGATAATAAAGATAAGAACATATCTAATATAATAATAGAAGACAATGGCTTTCTTAATCTTGATATACATAATACACTTTTGAGAAATGATGTTCATAATTTTATGACGGATAGTAAAATTAGAGATGTTAGACATCAATTAGATGAAATTTTGGGTATTAATCGTTCTTTTAATATTTCAGGTAATAATTACATCTTACTTAAGAATAATAATCTTAAGACAAGTAATGAAAAATTGAAAGCATGGTTATTAGATAATTTCATTCCTGTAATAGAACAATCTGATGTTAAAGATGAGGAAACTAATAAATATTGGTCCTATGTTGATGATGGCACGCTTATTGATATGGCAATTTTTTGCTATCTTGTGACATATGCAATTATTAACATTAAGTATATATCTAATGGTAAGACTATTAGCAAAAAAGATCCTATTACTTTTTCTGATTTTATTACTGGTAAAAGTGATCCTAATGATAAATTGTATATAAATATAGTAAATCAAATTATATACTTATATGAACTCTCTCATATATATAACCTATATGGATATAATAAGTTGTCATATGATTATGAATCTGGAATATATAAAATGACAAGACAATATGAGAATATAATGGGTGTTTTATGGCATATTTTCAAGTTGTATCTAGCTGAAAACTATAATATTATTGATATTAATGATAAACGTATCCCTATTAGTATCTGTGAGGATTGCGGAAATCCTGTATTGGGAAATGTACTTAGATGTAGTGATTGTGAAATTTCTAACGTAAATATTAGACAAGAAAAGTGTCGTAAAGAGAAATTAGAACACATAGATAGGATTGAAAAGTTAGTCGATAAGTATAAGAAAAAGTTGCCTAAAGATTTAGTCCTAAAAGCTAATAACTATATCTCTATGAATAAATCTCAGAAGATACATTCTAAAAAACATGATGTTGATATATTACTTGATGAATTAGAAAGTTATATAAACAAAAAGAAGTGATTTTCTCACTTCAATATTCTATTTGTCTTCAAATATACTCAACCATCTATATGTAGTTGACCTGCTAGATAAATTTAGTAGTCGTGTCATCTCAATCAGAGTGATTTGCTTATTTTTATATTGATAATAATACTTCAAAAATTTAGGATTATCTTCTAAATCCTTTTTTGTAACTACTGGTCGTCCTAACTTAGTGCCTTCATCAACCGC
>CATKEA010000243.1 GCA_949746915.1 uncultured Bacilli bacterium | reverse complement strand
GTAATTCATTCGTATTTTACCAGAAACGTGAGCTTCCACAATGTGTCCATTTTCAAGTTCCACTTTAAATTTACCACCTGGTATAATTTCTAGAACTTTACCTTCTATTTCTAGAAAATCATTTTTTGCCATATTTTCACTCTCCCGTCAAAATTTGGTATCCATCTTTAGTTACGACAACAGTATGCTCAAAATGTGCTGAAGGTTTTCCATCCGCTGTTTCTATAGTCCAATCATCATCTAACATGTAGATATCTTTGGTTCCTAAATTTAACATTGGTTCGACGGCTATAACCATACCTTCTTTTAATATTGGTCCAGTATTTGGTGCTCCAAAATTTGGAACTTCTGGATCTTCATGCAAATGAGAACCTACACCATGTCCAACTAATTCCTCGACTACGCCTAATTTGTGAAGTTTTGCATACTGCTCAACAGCTGCCCCAATATCTCCAATCCTGTTTCCTGGTTTTATTTGACTAAGTCCAGCAAATAGAGCATTTTTAGTGTGCTCTAAAAGATATCTTTTTTCTTCACTAATGTCACCAACTGGATGAGTCCATGCAGAGTCACCGTGGTAACCTTTGAAACATGCTCCAATATCAATTGAAACAATATCTCCATTTTTTAGCTTTCTTTTTCCAGGTATTCCATGTACTACTTGATTGTTAATACTAATACAGATTGATCCTGGAAAGCCTTGATAACCTTTAAAAGATGGAGTAGCACCCTGACTTCTGATAAAGTCTTCTGCTATCTTATCTAATTCTTTAGTGGTTATTCCTTCTTTTAGAAATGGAATTAAATGCTGATGTGTTTTATATACGATATTACCAGCTATCTTTAGTAATTCTATTTCTCTTTTACTTTTGATACTAATCATTTAATTCATCTCTTTTCATAACAGATATTATTTCTTCTGTTATTTCATCTACATTTCTATCACCATCTATTTCATAAAGTAAGTTATTATTGTGATAGTAATTGATTAATGGTACTGTTTTTGTTTGATATTCATTATATCTTTTAGAATAAGATTCAATATTATCATCTGGTCTTATTACTAATTCACTTTTACAAATATCACAGATACCATCTTTTTCTGGTTTTGAAGATGGGTTATAAATGTTATAAATTTTACCACATTTCGAACACATTCTTCTACCTGATACTCTTTTTTCTAATGTTTCTTTTTCTACATTTAGATAAAAGACATAGTCTAGTTTTCTATTTTGTGCGTTTAATAATTCTTGAAGTAATTCTCCTTGATTAACTGTTCTTGGAAAACCATCTAAAATAAATCCATTTTGACAGTCTTCTTTTTCAAGTCTAGATGCAAGGATTTGTAAGACAATTTCATCTTCCACAAGTAGACCACTTGCTAAAATATTGGCTAGTCTATGTCCTAAGTCATCACCAACTTTGATTCTTTCTCTAAAAAGATTCCCAGTTGATATATGAACAATACCAAATTTTTTAGCAAGTATTAGAGCTTGTGTTCCCTTCCCCGCTGCCGGAGGGGCTAGTAATACGATGTTCATTATCTACGACTATATCCCTTTTTATACGTTCTTGTCACTAAGCTTCCTTCTAATTGTTTGTAAGTTTCAAGTGCAACTCCAACAACGATTAAAAGTCCTGTACCTCCGATTGTAACACTTGATGATAAAGTAATACTTGGAATACTATTTACAAGTGTTGCAAACATAATTGGAAGTCCTGCAATTATAATAAGGAAGATAGATCCAACTACAGTAAGATGAGATAAAATCCCTCCTACATATTTTTCAGTATCTTTCCCAGGTCTAATTCCTGGAATATATCCTCCACTTTGTTGTAAGTTCTTTGATAATTCTTCTGGTTTGATTTGGATAAATGTATAAAAATATCCAAAGAAGAAGATAAGTGCAACATATATCAAGAATCCTACTGGAGTAGTATATGATAGATACTTATTAACAAAACTAATGAATCCTTGATTCTTTATAAAATTAGCAATAGTAGCAGGGATGGCTAATAAACTTGAAGCAAAGATTACTGGAATAACACCAGCTGAATTAATTTTGATTGGCATGAAGCTTTGTGCAGCTCCATAAGCACTTGTCGATTTATTGGCATATTGAATAGGTACTTTTCTTTCTGCTTCTTGTACCCAAATAACACCAATTATTATTAAGAAATAAATAATTACATAAAGAACGAATAGTACAATTCCTAACCACATTGCAATGTCAGAATTTTTTACTAGTCCCTCAAATGCTGCAACAAACATATTTGGTAAGGAAGCAACGATACCAGCCATAATTAATAGTGATATACCGTTTCCAATTCCCTTTTGAGTTATCTGATCTCCTAACCATAGTAAGAAAGCAGTACCAGCTGTTAATATTGTTGCAATATATAAATGATCAAATGCGTTTCCTCCAGAAAGGAAAGCAAATGAGAAGGCGAATCCTTGTATAAAAGCAAAGACAAGCCCAACATATCTTGTTATTTGATTTATTTTTTGACGACCAACAGGTCCTTGTTTTGATAATTCGCTAAAATATGGAACAATATCCATTTGCAATAATTGCATAATGATTGATGCCGAAATATATGGCGAAACACCTAATGCAAATATGGAAAATCTTTCTAGAGCTCCACCACCCATAGCGTTAATTAGTTCAAGAAAGCCTAAACTTTCTGTTCCAATATTAGGTGTACCTGGAACTTTTATTGTTGTTCCAACTACAAAGATCAATAGTACCACCAACGTAAACATTATTCTTTGACGCAAGTCTTTATTTGTTGGTGCGAATAGTTGTTTCATTGTTTGAAACATACTAGATCACCTCTGCTTTACTTCCTGACTTTTCTATTTTTTCAATAGCACTAGCTGTAAATTTGTTAGCTTGAATAGTTAATTTTTTTTCAAGTTCACCATTTCCAAGTACTTTGATACCAGCTAGTTGTTTTTTTACTAGTCCTGTCTCTTTTAATAAAGCAGGTGTAACTGTTGTACCATCTTCAAATCTATTTAAATCTGAAAGATTGATAACAGCATATTCTACTTTGAATTTAGCGTTTGTAAATCCACGTTTTGGTAAACGTCTATATAGTGGTAATTGTCCACCTTCAAATGTTGCCTTTACTCCACCACCACTACGTGCATTTTGTCCTTTATGACCTTTACCACATGTTTTTCCTAATCCACTTCCAGGTCCGCGTCCAACACGACGTTTTTCTTGTTTTGCTCCTGGATTTTTTTCTAGTTCATGTAATTTCATTATCCCAACAACTCCTCTACTGATTTTCCTCTTAATCTAGCAACTTCTTCTACAGATTTTACTGATTTAAGTGCGTTGATTGTTGCAGTAGCCATGTTAAGTTTAGTACGAGATCCAAGTGACTTAGATACAATATCACGAACTCCAGCAAGTTCTAACACTGCACGAACAGCTCCACCAGCGATTACTCCAGTACCTTCTACAGCAGGTTTTAATAAAACTCTTGCAGCTCCATTTGTACCGATAACTTCGTGTTGGATTGTTCTTCCATCAACTAGAGGTATTTTTACTACGTTTTTAGTAGCAGATTGAATTGCTTTTTTGATTGCATCAGGTACTTCGTTTGCTTTTCCGATACCTAATCCAACTTTACCTTTTCTATCCCCAACAACTACAGTAGCAGAGAATCTTCTTTGACGTCCACCTTTGTTAACTTTAACAACAGACTTAACTTCTACTACTAATTCTTCATATAATTTTTGTTTAGGGTCTAATTTATTGTTTTGCATAATACCCTCCTATTAGAATTCTAATCCTTTTTCACGTGCAGCATTAGCTAATGCTTCTACACGTCCATGATAAAGGTATCCACCTCTATCGAATACTACTTTAGTGATTTTGGCTTTTTTAGCTGCTTCAGCGATTTTTTCTCCAACTTTCTTAGCAGCTTCAATATTTCCACCATTTTCTAGTTTTAATGCTAGAGATGATGCACTTACTAAAGTTATTCCATTTTCATCATCTATAATTTGTGCGCTGATGTTTTTATTAGATCTAAATACGCATAGTCTTGGTATTTCACAAGTTCCAAATACTTTAGTTCTAACTCTAGAGTGTCTTACTTTACGCATTTCACTACGAGATACTTTATTTATCATAAGTAAACATTCTCCCTTCTACTTACTATTTACTAGCTTTCTTTCCTTCTTTGCGACGTACATGTTCATCTTTATAACGAATTCCTTTTCCTTTATAAGGTTCAGGTTGTCTTACTTTACGAACATTAGCAGCAAATTCACCAACTAGAATTTTATCAATACCTTTAACTACTATTTCAGTATTAGAGATACTTTCAACAGTTAATCCTGTTGGAATAGCCATTTCAACTGGGTGAGAATATCCTGCACTAATTACTAAGATATTTCCTTTTACAGTAAAACGATATCCTACACCGATTATTTCAAGATTCTTTGCATATCCTTCTGTAACACCAACAATCATATTTTTGATATTAGCATTAGTAGTTCCATGCATAGCCTTTGTATTTTGATCTTCGTTACTTCTTAATACTTCTAGTTCGTTTTCAACTTGTTTAACAGTAATGTTTTCCACAATACTTGTTGATAACTCACCTTTAGGTCCCTTAACAGTAACATTATGATCTTCTATAGTAACTGTAACACCTTCAGGTACTACAATTTTTCTAAATCCTATACGGCTCATATTGATACCTCCTTATAAATTTTTTACCAAATATAAGCTAAAACTTCTCCACCTAAATTTTGACGACGTGCTTCTTTATCAGTCATAATTCCTTTAGATGTTGAAATAATTGCAATTCCTAAACCATTTAATACTCTAGGAACTTCTTCAGCTTTTGCATAAACACGTAATCCTGGTTTTGATATACGTTTTAATCCAGTTATTACTCTTTGTTTGTTTTCTCCATATTTTAATGTTAATAAAATCATACCTTGTACGTTTTCATCTAACAATTTGTAATCTTTAATGAATCCTTCTTCTTTTAAAATTCTTGCAAGTTCTAATTTTAGTTTAGAAGCAGGGACCTTAACTTCAGTGTATCGCATTTGATTTGCATTACGTATACGTGTTAGCATATCAGCGATTGTATCTGTTACTACAGCCATACTTTATCCTCCTTCCCAAATTACCAGCTTGACTTTTTAACACCTGGTATTTGTCCATTGTGTGCTAATTCTCTAAAACAAATACGGCATACTCCAAATTTGCTCATTACAGCATGTGGACGACCACATCTTGAACATCTTGAATACTCACGTACTTTAAATTTTTGTTTTCTATTAGCTTTTACGATCATACTTTTTTTTGCCATAATTTTCCTCCAATTACTTTCTAAAAGGAATTCCAAGTTCTTTTAACAAATCATAAGATTCTTGATTAG
>CATKEA010000242.1 GCA_949746915.1 uncultured Bacilli bacterium | reverse complement strand
TTATTAATACGTTCTTTACCCAATAATTTCAATAAATCATAAAGATTCGGACTCATATTAGTAGTAGTTAACATGATACGAATAACCTTACAAAAATCTGCAAAAGTTCCATTATACATTTCTGGATTTTGTTTATATTCTTTTCTATTTGTTGTATATCTATACTTATCGGCAAACTCTTTCATTTTACCAAACCATTCATCTTCAGAATCGTTATAATCATAACACTCTTCAAAATATTCTTTAATACCATCAAGTTTAAAATCACAAACTACATCTTTATAAGGATTATCATTAAAGAAATATTCATCATACATATACCAAAAAAGCTTTTTAATATCTGAATAACTAGTAATATCCTTACGAGGTTTTTCTCCGCCTCTTTCAATACCTAAAATTGACTCAGTATAATCACTATACTTTGTAATTAAACTATTAAAATTTTGATCATATTTATCTGTATATAAAACCAAATTTTTATAAATTTCTTCCTTAGATAAACGTGAAAAATACTCTTTTGAAATATTAAACAATTTTAAAACATCGAATAAAGCGCCACTACTTGGCATTTTATTAAAACTAACAAAAAATTCCTCACCACTATTTTGTAAATACCATTCTTCAAAATTAGTATTTATAATTGTCTTTAAATAAAGTTTAACAACATCAACTGGAATACCCATTTCTTGATAATATTTAACAGAAGCTTCAGGATCCTTTCTCTTACTCAACTTTCTAACTACCCCATTATCATTTTTCATAATTGGTGATACATGGGCATATTTAGGAAGTGGTGCTTCAATTGCATTAAACAAATCTATATGAACTGGAAGTGAAGATAACCACTCGTCTCCACGAATTACATGAGTTGTTCCCATCAAATAATCATCTACTGCATGAGCAAAATGATAAGTTGGAAGCTTATTATCAGATTTAAGTATAACAACATCTGTATCATTTTCATAATAATTAACTTCACCCTTAACCAAATCTACAAACTTATGTTGTTTACTAAAATCTCCGACCGATTTAAGTCTAATAACATAAGGTATTCCTTCATCAAGTTTTTGTTTAACTTCTTCTAAAGAAAGATTACGACACTTGCTATAACTTCCAAAATATCCAATTCTTTCTTTATTAAGTTCCTGCATACTTCTAATATCATCTAACTCAGTTGATGTACAAAAACATGGATAGGCCCTTCCCTTTTTTACTAAGTCTTTAGCAAAAGCTAAATAAATATCACGTCTTTCAGATTGGATATAAGGACCATATTCTCCACCAACCTCAGGACCTTCATCAATTGTAATATCATAATCTTTTAAATCACTTATAATACCACTTATACCATTTTCTACTTCCCTTTTTTGATCAGTATCTTCAATTCTAAGCATAAAAATACCATCTGACTCAGTTGCAAATAAACGACATGCATAAGCAGTAAGCAAGCTTCCCATATGAACAAAGCCAGTAGGACTTGGTGCAAATCTTGTAACAATTTGCCCATCACTTAAATTTCTATGTGGATATTTTTCTTCATAAAATTTTCGTGATTTAACACCAGGAAATAAAATTTCGGCTAATTCTTCATAATTCATTTTGCTCACCCTCTATATATTTTAAATAATTACAAATTTGGCTGCCCCAGTTAGATTCGAACTAACGCATCGTAGATTCAGAGTCTACTGCCTTACCGCTTGGCCATGGGGCAATAAAACCAATATTAGTTTAACACAAATAAAAAAATCGTACAATATAAATCAGATAAAAATGTATTAATAAACAAAGTTTCTAATACATATATACTAAACAATTAAATAAAAAAGTGATTATTTAGTTACAACTATAACGAATAATCACTTTTTATTTATAATTATCTTAAGAAATAGAATCATTTACATTAGTATTTGCATTTTGTAAAATTTCATATGGAGTTTCTCCAGTTCCATCTCCACCACTTATCATTGTCTTATGTGATAATGATATTGATGGACGAATTCCATAAACTTTATTACCTTCCATAGAAATCAAACCACCATTAGAACTTACACCCAACATAGATACACCAGAAGCATCTGGTGTCAATGTCCACCAATCTTGACCATTATATAAGTAACTACTTTTACTATAACCACTTTTCCCATGACCAGCCAAAGTTAATTCATCTGCTGTTAGTAAAGCAACTGGATATAGTAACTTTCCATTTCCTTTACTACTACTTACTGTAAATCTATCATTAGCATTAGGACACTCAATACTTGGCTTATATGATTCAATGTTTCTTCCTCTTCCTCCAAAATACAAATTAGAAACTTCTGTTGAGTTTTTATCCCAACCACCTTTTTGATAGATACTTCGATCATTACACCATACTGTATCTTCTAATAAATTAGTATACTGATTCATGTTTTCTCTATACCAATCACCTATTGTTGCTTTTATTGTTGAGTTAGTTGAATTACTTGACCCCGTTGTCATTTCTTTTAAAATATCTTCTATCTTTTTTCCATCCCTTAATGTCATATAATGTGCATAATAATATGGAGGAGCCTTATATAGAAGACCATTTAAATAACTTACTGAACCATTATATATATATTTCACAGTTGTACAACTATCACCTGTTGTTTGGCATGTATAATGATGAGCATTTACAAAAGTTTTATAATCATCTCCCCAATTCATTGGAGATGCCTCTACAGGATCTACTAATTTATATATCCCATTTACATATGTTACATCTTTTCCATATTTCCATTTTACATTATTAGCTTGTTCTATTAAACTTTCATATGTTTCCCCACCTGTCATATCAACATAGTAGGCATATGAACTATCTACTAAATATATATATGATACAGTTTTACAAGAAGAGCTATCAGGCCTTCCATCTGAATCAAAACACATATACTTCTTGTAATAAAAATGATACACACTATCAGGATTACCAGAAGGCCACCCTGGATTATTTAAAGTATAAATATTACTTGTTTCATTATAAGTAACTGAACTACTATTAGTTATGGGATAATTAAGGCGTAATGAATTACTTGTTTTACCAATATAATCATACCAATTATTAGCTCCTACAGCTACATTTGATCTACTATATCCTGACGTATACATATATCCTACATCAGCTAGTGATGTATTACTAGAATTAAATGCGCTTGTTCCAATCAAGGTTGATGCTTCTGTTGTACTTACACATTGTCCATTTTCATTTGGAGTCCCATTATAAACAAGTTTTACTCCACCTGTTGTTGTCGTTCTTACTATTTTCCAACAAAAGTTAGCAAACTTAACATTATTATCAAATACTTCCCCTCTAAAGTAATGTACTGGATATCTATAATCTTTAGTACTAGCTATTGTATAAACTCCTTCCCCATTGGTATCTGACGGTGCTTCCCCAAAGTTTATT
>CATKEA010000241.1 GCA_949746915.1 uncultured Bacilli bacterium | reverse complement strand
TTTGATATTAGTGGATTATATATATAAAATGTTTGGTGAGTCTTATATAAAGATTATTATGTTTACGATAGTTATGTTTCTTGTAAATTATTTAATAATAAGTCTTATTTTTAGTGAGCGTACTTTGTTATTACAATCTTTTTTGACTTATTTTATCTGTTCTTTTTTTGTTAATAATATTTATTTTTTCTTTAATTTTGTGTGTTCTAAAAAATAGTTAATTTTTATATACTTAACTAGGTGATTCTATGTATGATTCAAAATTGATTAGAAGAAAGCTTGAAAAGCAAAGAAGGAATGAAGGAGATAATGCAGATTTTAAGTTATATGGAAAAAAGTTGATTAATCGTATTTTATTTACGATTTTTCTTGTTTTGATAACTTTAATTTCTGTAAAAATGAATCCAAGTTTAAAAGAAGAAATAAGAAAAAGGGTTTATCAAGATAATATTTCTTTTAGTAAGATAAATGATTGGTATGAAAAGTATTTAGGTGGTGTTCTTCCTTTTGATTTAAAACTTGATATTGATCCAGATGATAATTTGGCTGTTTTTAATGAGAAGTTAGAATATCAAGAAATAGAGTCATATAAGGATGGAGCTAAGTTAACAGTTTCTAAAAATTATTTAGTTCCAGTTAGTGAAAGTGGTATTATTGTGTTTATTGGTGAAAAGGAAGGATATAGTAAGGTTATGATTGTGCAACAAGTAGATGGTGTTGATGTTTGGTATGGTAATATTACTAATACTAATCACAAGTTATATGATTATGTAGAAAAGGGTGACTTATTGGGTAATACGATAGATGATAAGCTTTATCTTGTTTATCAAAGTAATGGAGAGTTTTTAGATTATAAAAAATATCTTAGCTAAAATATATGTACATCCTTTGCTATATTTACTTATTTTTTCTTCTTTTTTGACTGGAAAATTTATTAATATTATTTTGTTTATGTATTTAATTTTAGTTCATGAAGTAGGTCATTCTTTAATGGTTTTGAAAAAAGGCTATAAGTTAGAAAGAATTGAGTTATATCCATGTGGTGGCTGTAGCAAATTTAATAGTATGGTTAATATTCCTTTAAAGGATGAGCTGTTAATTTTATTAGCTGGTCCTTTTTTTCAGATATTAGGTTTTTATATTGGAAGTTTATTTATTGATTTTAGGTATTATTTATTATTTAAAAAGTATCATATGTTAATACTTATTTTCAATATGTTACCTATATATCCTTTGGATGGGGGAAGAATTGTTCATATCTTTTTTTCTTATATTATGGCTTTTAAGAAAAGTTTTAGTTTTCTTTTTTATGTTTCTTATGTAAGTTTCTTTTTGTTGTTCTTTTTATTTTTGAAATATATAAAAGTAAAAATTTTTATTGTTGTTCTTGTCTTTTTATATATAAAGATGCTTAAGGAAGCTTTGAGTTTTTCTTCTTATTATCATAAATTTTTATTAGAAAGATATCTATATGATTTTAGTTATTTAAAATTGAGAATGGTTAATAAGGTTTCTGATTTTAAAAAGATGAGATATCATGAAATTATAAAAAATGATAAATTACTAGGAGAAAAAGAATATTTGGAAAAACTCTTCATAGACTTAAATGAAGAGAGGAGAGTATTATGAAAAAAGTTATACCTTTTACGAAAGAAATTCCATTTAAAACAATGATTAGTGAGATAACAGATATTAATTTAGAACATGATTTAGAAATTTTTGATAATACAATCGAGGGTAATTTTATTGTTAGTGGTAAGTATAAAATGACTGATGCTAGTGTTATAGAAGAGGAGTTTTTACATAAGTTACCATTTACAATAGAAATGGATGATAAGTATGATTTGGCAGATAGTCGTATTAGTATTAATGATTTTTATTTTGAAATAATTAATGAAGAAATACTTAAAGTTAATATTGAAGTTTTAATAGATGGTTTTAAAGATAAACCTTTGAGATCAGAAATTTCACTTGATGTAGATGATATTAGAAAAACTTTAGAGGTTAATATGAATGATACTGAGTTAATGAATAAAGAAGAGGTGTTAGCACCTTCTAATGTTGATATTAAAATAGATGAAATGGAAGTAAAACAGAATGAGGCGATGATGGAAGCAGTTGAGAAGATAAAAATAAATGATATTAGTGAACCAATTAAAGTGGAAGTTCCAAGTAATATAGAAGTTTTAGATATTGATAGTAGTGTTACTAATAATAGTCAATCTAATAGTATGACTGCAATTGATGATGGAGTGTCTTCTATTTTTTCATCAATGTCATCAGATGAAACTTTTTCTACATATCATGTTTATATAGTTAGAGAAAATGATACGTTAGAACAGATTCTTGATAGATATAAAATAGGAAAAGAAGAAGTTGGAAATTATAACGATTTAAATGATATTAAAGTAGGTAGTAAATTAATTATTCCTTGTTCTAGTAATGAATAATGAAATATTAGAACGTTATAATTTAAAGGTAAATAAATGTTCACTTAAGGGTAAGGTTAAAATTATTGATACTGATGATGGTCGTTATGTATTAAAGAAAGTAAATAGTAGTAAAAAGAATATTTATGATTATTTAAGTACAAGAGAGTTTTATAATTATCCAAAGGTTATAAATGAATTAGAAGATGATATAGAAATTTCAGAGTATGTAGAGGATGTTTTAGTACCAGATGAACAAAGAGAAGAGGATTTGCTTTATTTAATAGGACTTTTACATAATAAAACTAGTTATTATAAGGAAATGTCTTTAGATGAAGTAAAGAAGATTTATGAAGAGTATAGTAGTAGGTTTTATTATATAGAAAATTATTATTTAGATTTACAAAATATCATAGAAAAAGAGGAGTTTATGTCTCCTTCTAATTATTTATTGGTTAGAAATATTTCTAAGATTTATTATCTTTTATATTTAGGTAAAAATTATTTAGAACAGTGGTTTTCGATTGTAAAGGATCATCGAAAAATTAGATATGCTCTTATACATGGTAATATTAGAAGTAATCATTTAATTGAAAATAATTCTCTTTATTTAATAAGTTGGGATAATGCTAGGATTGATTTGCCAATTAATGATTTATATGATTTTTATCGTAGTAATTACAAGAATGTTGATTTTAAAAGAATGATAGATATATATCGTTTAAAGTCTAATTTAAATTTAGATGAAGAGTTATTTTTAAAGTTTAGATTATCTTTAGTTGAAAAGGTAATTTCTAGTGATAATGAAATGAATACAATAGATGATGTTTATAATTTGATTAGATATGTTGATTCAACGCTTGATATTTTAAAATATGATGCGAAAGAATCCACATATAACAAATAGGAGTTCTATAAATAAAATAACAGCATTTAACTTGGTTGTAAAGAACATTGTTAGGAAAGCTTGATATATTAAGATAATTAGAGAAGATACGATTATTCCCATGTAAAGAATACTAGTTCTTCTTTTTAATTTGCATATTTCACAAGTACAAAAGAAACCATGACCTTTTGATTTAAACATATATATCACCTGTTGTATTATATGCAATAAGATAAAATATTTGTCTATTTGGAGATTTTACTTTAATGTGATATACTTTTTATGAAAGGTATGGGGTATAATGATATTTTTCTTGTTGTTTGTAATTTTAATATTATTTTATGTTCCAAGTTATATATTTTTTAGGAAAACTTCTAAAGATGTTTTAGAGGTAAAGAAAGGAAAGTATTATAATGTTGATTTGTTATGTCTTTTTATTTTATTGATAGTTAGTACATTTATTTCTGTTTTAGAAATTAGTTGGTCAGTTAGTATTTCAGCTTTTTTTCGTAGAATTTATGATATTTTGGTATCTTTAGTTTTATTGATTTGTATGGTTAGGCGTTTTTATTATACGTTATATGAAAATTATAATAGGTTAAGGGTATTTATATGGCCGATATTGATGTTTATTGTTTTTGTTTATATGTTTATTTGTTTTATAGTTGATGTTAATTTAAGTGTTTGGTTAGGATTTAATAAGTTTATGTTTGCTTCTTTAGATATTTTTACTTGGTATTATATTTGTTTAGCTTTTATTTATTTATTAGCGATGTTTGTTATACCAATAGTTTGTTATAAAAATAGAAAGAAGGCTATTTAGTTGTCTTCTTTCTATTTTTTTGTATATGTTTTATTTTGGGGAAAATCGGTAGGATTTTCGAAGAATGTTTTTATTATTGGTAAATCTTCTGGATTAGTATATTCAGTGTCTTTTTGAATTAATGTTGAAATATCAGAATGTATTTTTTGATTAGTTAAGAGAAAGTCAGCATATTCTAGATATTGGCTATTTTTTATTTGATAATAATTATTTTCTTTAGATATTGTTGCGTTATTTAATAGTAATATTTGGCTAGGGTCAAAACTTCTTATGATTATTGGTAAGCCATTTGTTTGATTATAGATATTTTTATCACTTGTTTGAAAGTATTCAGTTTTTCTTTTTAGATTTTCTGATGAATCTTTTTCATATTCACAGAAATATCCAGTTAAATTACTTAGAATGGTAGCAGAAATTGTTTGTATTTCGATTTTTTTTCCATTGTAATTAGTATTTTTATTAAAATCTAAGAAAAGATCACTTGTTAAAAGAAGTGTTTGGCATTTATCTTCTTGAATATAATAAAGATAATAATTATCTCTTCTAGCAACATCTATTTGAAAGTTACTAACATGATCTAGTTTTTTTGTTGGTAGCCATATATTTTCAGTACTACTTTTTTCAAATCTAGCTAAATGTTGGTATGCTTCATTTCTTTTATCTTCTTTTATTTTGGCAATAGTATACATAAGTGCTAATTCATCTGCAACTCTATTTTCTTGCTGCTTTAGAATCATAAGTCTTTCTGTATTTAAATTTTCATCGTACAAATACGGTAGATTTTGGTCCAGTTGTAATACTTCTGATAGATTATTTGTATTATATTGTTTACATTTTTCTTTGATTATTTCATAGGTATCTTTTATTGCTTTAGATTTAAGTAATCTTTCAATAAAAATTTGTTCGTTTCGATTAGTAGTAGTATTTAGTATTTTATATAAGTCTTTGATATTACCATGTTCATCTGTAATTACTTTTAAAAATTGGTCAAATTGTACTTTTACTTTGTTTTTCATGGTTCCTCCTTATTTTTTATATACTTTTTGTTTAATTGGTTCGTAATCTATATAATAGGTTGCATAGTTATATGGAATGTTACCATGTTCTTTAATTGCTTGTTCTATTTCTTCTATTGGTAAGGTGGATATGGCTTTTCTCCATTTGTAATTAGTTGTTTCGTTTGTTTTCATGAATTCATTTATTTCTTCTTCTGTACGAAAACTTTTTACTAGTGCAGTTTCGTCGTTAGTATTTTCTAAAGCCATGTATCCTACAATGATACTTGGGGTTGAAATCTTAGTAAATCCAGTGTGTTTTTTAGCTGTTGGTGTTAAGTAATATGGTTCACTACTATTGTTTTCTTCAGTAGTGATAATAATGTTATTTATATTAGTGGTTTTGGTAGTCTGTTTTTTATTTTTTATTGTGTTAATAGTCCATAGTAAATCAGAAGCTTCTTCAATAGGAGTAGTAAGACGAGCTTCTTCGCTTGAAAAATATGTAGATCTTGATTTGATTACAGCGAATGTGAATGTTACAAATGTTGAATAAATTAATGCTTTTCCATATTTTTCAGTTTCTTTTAAATCAGTAGTTTCTAAAATTCTATCTAGAATATATGTTTCTTCTGCTTGTTCTAATTCTTTATCTGTAAATTCTGTTCCATACATTTTTAATTGTTGTTTGAAGTAATCATGTGTTCTTGAAAGTTCTTCTTTTAAGCGATATATTTCTTCTTTTTTACTTTTAATAGTTTGACTTAATTTTTTTAATTCGTCTTTAGTTATTTTAGCATCTATAAGAAGAGCGTTATATGAATCATCATCATTTATTTCTTTGGTATCTGTTTCTTGATGGCATCTTTTAAAAAATTTATTTGTAATAGTGGTTTTAGTAGTATTTTCAGTATCTAAAATATGTTTTTTTCTTTTTTTATTTCTAAAGTCTTTTATCCAAGCTATAGCATCAATTTCTTTACCATCTTGAGAATGTTTTTTAAGCATTTCTTTGTAGTCAGAATTATCATTATAACTTGATACTAGTTTATAAAAATATGGCTTTTTAAAAACATCAATTGCATAAATGAATAAATCAATTGATTCATAATAATGATTTTTTAAATTGAAAGTTTTTGGATCTGGTATATTACTATTATGAAGTTTTTTTAGCGATGGTTGATTGCGTGGGGTGTTTTCAAAAATGTTAATTACTTGATTAAAAAATTGTTCAATATTTGAAAAGTCTAATAAGTCTAGGTATAACGATTCAAAATTTTCTCTTTCTATTTCTCTTTTTAGAAAAAGAGTATTTTTATTTGGATAAAAATGAAAATCTTCAACAGATATTTTATGTTTTTCTATTTCTTCAAGCATAATAAAGAACTCAGATAGTTTTCTTTTACCTAATCTATGATAATGTTCAACATAGTATTTACTATTTTGTCCTGATTCTAAAGTGGCATCACGATATGTATTACATCCAAGTAAATTGGCAAGTATTTCTTGCATTTTATTTTGTAGTTTAGTTTCTAAGTTTATATCCTCATTTTTTAATAGATTATCAACATACTTTTCTATATCTTTTCTAGATTTATTATAATCAAATTCATCTAATTGTAACATTAAAGTTCCCCCCCCTTTTAACGATTTTATATTATAACATATATGTGGTTAAATGTCAAAATGTTTTGTTGCTATAATAAGGATTTTTAAGTGTTTTAGATAAAGAAGTAGCATGTTTAGAATATCCATAGTCAATTCTTAATTTTTTATATAATTTTGACATAGGAATATGAGGATTTCTCCTAATTAAATTTTTAATCTATTTTAATTCTGTTTTGGTATCAAAATTAGGATAAGTGGTTAATGGTTTATGAGACTTATCAATTAAAAGTTCTTTAGAAACATCGAATTTTCTATTCCATCTCATAAGAGAAAATTTGGATATTTTATATTTTCTATAAACAAAAGAAATAGAATAACCTTTTTTTGTATAATTTAACCAAATTTAGTATTTAAATAACGTTGAGTGTGTGATATAATAGTTATAAACAATAAGTCCTTTCGTATAATTTTTGTTTCAATTAATATTTTATACGACTTATTGCTTTTTTGTATATAAATAGTGTCATATCAATTGTAACTTTATATTGCTCGTTCTAAAAATAAGTTATTGACTTTTAAGATAATAGAGAATAAAATAGTTCAAAAGTTGTCAATTAGAGGAGTGGTGGTAATGAGTAGACTTTCTTTCTTACAATTTGATATTAATACTCCTATGTTTGATTTTAATATGGGGAGTACTGTGTATTACTTATTATCATACTTATCATGTGTTTTTTGATTTAGAGGGTGACTTAAAGTTTAACTTTATAGTTTCCCTTTTGTGTTATATGGAGGTGTTCAAAGATGAATAACATTACTTTACAAGATTTGGTGGATAAACTATTTGACTATAATCTAGAAGATGTTGAAATGATAAAAAAGGCATATAACTATGCTGATAATTTACATGCTGGACAAATGAGACAGAGTGGGGAAGCTTATATAAGTCATCCATTAAATGTTGCTTATATTTTAGCTGATATGCATGCTGATAAAGAAACAATTTGTGCTGGATTATTACATGATACACTTGAAGATACTAATATTACAAAAGAAGATATTGAAAATGACTTTGGTAAAAACATAGCTAACTTAGTTAATGGGGTTACTAAACTTGCGAAAATGAACTTTTCTTCAAAGCAAGATCAAAATTATGCTAATACAAGAAAAATTATAACAAGTATTACAGAAGATGTTAGGATAATAATAATAAAATTAGCAGATAGATTACATAATATGAGAACTTTACAATTTAAATCAGAATTTAAACAAAAAGAAAACGCCTTAGAAACAATAGAAATATTTGTTCCACTTGCTTATTATATAGGGGCATATAGAATAAAGTCTGAACTTGAAGATTTGTCGTTACAATATTTAAAACCTGATATGTATAAGAAGATTGAAGAAAAAAAGATAAAATTAGAAGAAGCAAGTGATACATGTTTAAAAGAAATGCTTGAAAGAATTAAGAGCTTACTTAGTGATAAGGAGATACCAAATGAAATAAAAGTCAGAACTAAAAATATATATGGTATATATAAAAGATTGAATGATGGTTATAGGCTTTTTGATATTCATGATTTGTTGGCTTTAAAAATAATGGTAGATGAAGTGGATAATTGTTATAGAACTTTAGGAGTTATTCATAGTGAGTATCGTCCGATTAATGATAAATTTAAAGATTATATTTGCAATCCGAAGACTAATATGTATAAAAGCTTACATACGACTGTTTTTGGACTTGATGATAGATTGGTTCAAACACAGATAAGAACATTTGATATGGATAAGGTTGCATCATTTGGATTAACGGCATATTGGAGTTTAGAAAAAGGAGGAGCTAGGGATATTATGCAAAATGATTTAAGGGAAAAATTTCAATTCTTTAAATCACTTGCTGAGATAAATACGATGTTTGGAGATAATCAGCAGTTTGTGAAGCAGGTTAAAAGTGAGTTGTTTTCAGATAAGGTTTATGTTTATACAACCAAGGGTGATATAATAGAATTACCAAAAGGAGCTACACCAATTGATTTTGCTTATAAGATACATACTGATATTGGTAATACTATGGTAGGAGCTTTTGTTAATGATGAGTATGTACCTATTGATTATATACTTCATAATAAAGATAGAGTTAGAATAGTAACTGATGATTTATCGTTTGGTCCACGTGAAGATTGGGTTGATAAAGTTCAAACAAGTTTAGCCAAAAGAAAGATAAAAGAGTTTAATAAGCGTTAGGTTAGTACTAAAGAAAAATCTAGCTTTTTTTTGTAATGTAGTTTTTCTGTGATATAATTTACTTATAATATGAAGAGTGATTACATGAGTATTATAGAAAAGATAGGTAAGTCAAGTATAAGGGGTAAGTTAATATTATTAGGGACTTTTTTACTTGTAGTTGGTATTGTTTTTGTATTACCTATGGTTTTTGCAAGTCCAGTACCAGTAAAAAGTATAATAATAGAGAGTGGTAAATTAGATTACAATAAGAAGAAACCCGGTAGTTATAATATAGAAAAAAGTGCCGAGTGGATAGCAAAGGGCAAAGCTAGGATTACGTTTGATATTGATACAGTGATGAAAATGGAAAATAAATATACTGATATTATTCTTGTACTTGATGTATCTGGGAGTATGGAGGGGGATAAGTTAACCAGAGTAAAACAAGATAGTATAGATTTAATTAATACACTTCTATCTGATTCAAATAATAGGGCAGCACTTATAACTTTTGAAACATCTTCAAAAATAGTGTCTTTACTGACCAATAATAAAGATGAATTAATTGATAAAGTAAATGCACTTATAACAACAGGAGGTACTAACTATTATAGTGCTTTAGTTAACGTTGATAATGTTTTAAGAGATTATAAGAAAAAAGAAGATGGGGAATGTATCGTTTTATTCTTAACTGATGGATACCCTAATGTTGATATACCAAACGAGGAAGGAGAGTATAATTATTTAAAGAAGCAATATCCATATTTAACAATTAATGGGATTCAGTATGAAATTGGTAGTGATGTTTTAGAACCAATAAAAAAAGTAAGTGATTCTCAGTTCATTGCTGATATGACTAACTTAAACAATGTCTTATTTGAGGCGTCAGTCGCACCAATTACTTATGATAGTTTTACTATAACTGATTATATAGATAATGATTACTTTGAAATAGATGGTATTGATAGTATTGTTGCATCAGTTGGAACAACTAAGTTAGAGTATGAAAATGGTATTCCAAAAGTAATCTGGGATATTAAAAATCTAAGAAGTGGATCTCAAGCTAAATTAACCATAGATGTTAATTTGAAGGATGAATATCTAAATAAAGGAGGACTTTATCCGACA
>CATKEA010000240.1 GCA_949746915.1 uncultured Bacilli bacterium | reverse complement strand
GAATATAATTCAGTTGTTTGATGCTGATTTAGAAGTTTTAGATGATGCAATGATCGAGAATGATCAAAGTATAGAGATGGCTAATTTATATAGGGATATTTTAGGAAGTATGACAGATTCATTTGCTACTATTATTTCTAATAATTTAAATGTTATTATGAAATTTTTAGCTGGTATTACTATTGTACTTTCGATACCTACGATGGTAGCATCGTTTATGGGAATGAATGTTCCTTTGGGGGATTTTGCTAGTAATAATTATGCTTTTTTAATACTTATTGTAATATCTGTTATTTTTTCATTACTGGTGGCATTTGTATTAAAAAGAAAGAATATGTTGTAGGAGGAATTAATTTATGAGATTAGAAGGAAAAGTTGCTATAGTTACAGGTGGTGCTATGGGTAATGGTCTTGGTGTTGTAAAAATGTTTTTAAAAAATGGTGCAAGTGTTGTTATACTTGATTATTCTGATAGAGTGTATGAAGTAGAGAAGGTTTTAGTTGATAAAGGATATGATGTTTTAGGATTTAAAGTGGATATTCGAGATAAAGATAAAGTTAAACAAGCTGTCGATGCCACTATTGAAAAATATGGTCATATTGATATTTTAGTAAATAATGCTGGGGTTTGTAAACTTGGAACATTTATTGAAATGACAGATGAGATAAGAGATTATCATTTTGATATTAATATAAAAGGTACATGGAATGTTACTAAAGAAGTTATTCCTTATATGATTGAAAAGAGTTACGGTCGTATAATTAATTTAAGTAGTGTTACAGGTATGAAGGTTGCTGATCCAGGAGAAGTTGCTTATGCTACTACAAAGGCTGCTTTAATAGGATTTACTAAGTCTATGGCTGTAGAGTATGCTCCAGATGGTATAACTGTAAATGCTATTTGTCCTGGTTATATTCAGACTCCAATGGTTAAGGGAATAGCTGAGGATAGTAACAAAGAAAATCCTAATGAAGTTATTGATGATATAGCTAATGCTATTCCAATGGGAAGACTAGGAAAAATAAATGAAATTGGTGATTTAGCAGTATTCTTAGCAAGTGATGAAGCTACTTATATTACAGGTGCTGAAATAGTTATTGATGGTGGTAGTACACTTCCTGAAACTGTTAGTGTTGGTGTTTAAAATAATTATTTCTCTGTTTTTATAAAATTTTGATTTTACTGGAGGTATTTTATATGGCAAAATTACATTTTAGATATAGTGCTATGAATGCTGGAAAATCAACAGCTTTGATTCAAACTGCTTATAATTATAGTGAAAGAAATTAAAGAGCTCTTTTGATGAAACCATCCATTGATACTAAGGGTGGTAGAAAGATTGTGTCTAGAATTGGAGCAAGTTATGATGTTGATGAGTTGATTTATTCTAATGATAAAGTAATTGAAAAATTGGAAAATTATTTTGAAGATGTCGATTGTATTTTGGTAGATGAGGCACAATTTTTGACAAGAAGTCAGGTTGATGAGTTATTTTATATTACTAAGTTATATGATATTCCAGTTATTGCTTTTGGACTTAGAACTGATTTTAAAACTAATGGATTTGAAGGTAGTACTCGACTTCTTGAACTTGCTGATTGTTTAGAAGAAATGCCAACAATATGCCGTTGTGGTAAAAAAGCCCGTTTTAATGGTAGAAAGTTAGATGGAGATTTTGTTACTACTGGAGAAAGTATTGTTATTGATGATGGAAAAAAAGTAGAATATGAGTCACTATGTGGTAAATGTTATGTTTCTAAGGTTTTAAAATTAAAAAAATAGTATTTATATTAGTTTTGTAGTATAATTATATTAGGAAGTGGTGTTATGACAACAGTTTCTTGGATTATAATATTTTTAGTTTTAATTGTTATAGAGGCAGTTACTGTTGATCTTGTTTCAATATGGTTTGCAATTGGGGCTTTGGTTTGTAGTTTTGTAGCTTTACTTACAGAGGACCTTTTTTTACAGCTTATGGTATTTGTCTTAGTTAGTGCTATTACACTTTTTTGTACGAAAGGTTTTGTTAATAAGATAAAATCAAGAAAGGTTGTACCAACTAATTTAGATAGGATTATTGGTCTTATTGGTGTTGTTACTGAAAAAATTACAAATAATAGTGGTGAAGTTACTGTTGATGGGAAAAGATGGTCTGCTATTTCAGCAGAGGAGATAAGTGTTGGTAGTAAAGTAGAAATACTTTCTATAGATGGAGTAAAACTTCAAGTTAAATTAAAAAAAGAGGAGGAAAAGTAGTATGTGGTTTTGGATTATTATAATTATTATTTTAGTTATTTTGATTTCTGGTGTTAAAATAATACCACAATCAAGAGCTAAAGTAGTTGAGAGATTGGGAAGTTATTATGGTACTTTGCAAACAGGTGTGCATTATATAATGCCATTTGTTGATCGTGTTGCACAGGATGTAACTTTAAAAGAAATTGTTAAGGATTTTGCGCCACAGCCTGTTATTACAAAGGATAATGTTACAATGCAAATTGATACAGTGGTTTATTTTCAAATTACTGATCCTAAACTTTATACGTATGGTGTAGACAATCCAATTAGTGCTATTGAGAATTTAACAGCTACGACATTACGTAATATTATTGGAGAATTAGAGTTGGATGAGACACTTACTTCACGTGATATTATTAATACGAAAATGCGTTCTATTTTAGATGAAGCAACTGATCCTTGGGGAATAAAGGTTAATCGTGTAGAGGTTAAGAATATTATTCCACCTAGAGATATTCAGGAAGCTATGGAAAAGCAGATGCGTGCTGAACGTGAGAGACGTGAGGCTATTCTACGAGCAGAAGGGGAAAAGAAAGCTGCTATTTTGATTGCGGAAGGTGAAAAAGAAAGTGCTATTTTAAGAGCAGATGCAAAACGCGAAACACATATTCGTGAAGCAGAAGGTGAAGCTGAAGCAATACTTAAGATTCAAGCAGCAAGAGCAGATGCTTTGAAATTATTAAAAGATGCAAAAGTTGATGAAGCTGTTTTAAAACTAAAGAGTTATGAAGCTATGGTTGATGTTGCCAATGGTCAAGCAACAAAGATTATTGTTCCTAGTGATTTACAGAATTTAGCTACCGCAGGTACTGTAATTAGTGAAATGATTGATTCAAAGAAAAATAAATAATAATAGGTAATTGAGGGAGTTTTTTCTCTCTTTTTGTTTTACTTGGTATATTGTATTAATAGAAAATGTATGTTATACTTTAGTGGTAAAATATGGAGGTAGAGAAAATGGAAGAGTATAGAATTGGTGACAACAAAAGAAGCCAACGAAAGAAGGTTATGGCATTAATTTTTGTATTTGTAGCTATTTTAGTTGTAGGGACATCATATGCTTTATGGCAGTTAACATTTACACAAACAGGAACAAATGTTATAACAACAGGATGTTTAAATTTAACCTTGATTGATGATACTGATGCGATTAATTTAACT
>CATKEA010000239.1 GCA_949746915.1 uncultured Bacilli bacterium | reverse complement strand
GGATTTGCTAAAAGAGGACTATTGAAGATATTCAAAATGTCGTGTGACCATAGAGGACACAGTATAACGAAAATAAACTATTTTCAGCATACATATTATCAAAGAATCCTTTAAAATCAAGAGTTTAAGCAAAGAATCAGATCAAAACATTGGTTTAAAAGGATTCTTTGTAACATAAGGGTTGAAATTTTGATAATTCAGTATATAAATCGAAAATTATCTTAAAAATTATATTTTATAATTAGTAGAATATTTCTGTATAGAATAATATTTTATTTATCTATCTATCTATATGGGATGCTAGATTTATGTATATACAATTTTAAGGGATTAAAGCCATTTGATAGTAGAAAAAGGTCTAGGTCTAAGTCGTTGATATTTGCCTTAGAACCAATTATTATTTCTTTGACAAATTCTTTCCTTATATTATAAAATGATAAATCAATATGTGATACAATTTTATCATTGGATATATGAAAAGTCATTGGATGGCGAATAAAACTACCTCTTTCATTAAATTTATTAAACATTTCAGACATCCTATCATAATAAGACATTTTATCATTAATTCGTCTTATATTACCAAATGGATTGTATATGAGCCTCCATTCTTTTTCTTCATAAAAATTGGGATTTTTATATAATATTGAATTATATAAAAGCATTGAAACTGTGGTATCCGCAATATTTAACAATTCTAAAGAGTCGCTTTTTTCATCCCCAGAAAAATCATTATTTATTTTTTTAGTAACATAGTTTTTTATTTGATCATACAAATCATCTACTGAATATCTAACTTGTGAAAAATTGTAACTTGAACGAATACTTCGGGCTAGTGGATAAAATGCATCAGTTGAAAATCCAATAGATACTCCGCACGCATCATTAGCATAACCTCTCCATTGACTTAACAAATCTGGTTCTTCAGAAAAACAAATGACATAGAAAATTAAAGACATTTCGTTAAATTTATAACTAAAAAGTTTATCAATAAAATCAAGATCTAGTCTATAATTATCTGAAAATTTTTCATTGTATTCACCAAACAAATTTGCACAAAAATTCTTCATTTTAGGCAGTAGATATGTTATTTCTTCAGAGTCATTTGATTTTGATATATTACTCAATCTAATTGTTGAGTTAGAAAAAATAGAGAAAAAGGTTTCAAGACTACAATAATGATATACTAATTTTGGTCGTTCTCTAGTAATACTCATATTTCATTCTCCTTCCTATATATCAAAAATGCTCATTATTTTAAAAATAGAATAGGTACATAGCTTACTATATTATTCCATATAAAATTATAGTTATGATAAGTGAAGAATACAACTTAAATCCCAATTTCATTAATGTATTTCCTGACATATATAAAAAATATTGATATCATATTTGCACAAAAATAAATTTTGTATTATATAAACATAATAATCGAATTTTGCTGAAATTTCAAGTAAAAAATTATATTTTAGTAGTACCCAGATCGAAAACGAATATATGTATTGTATATAATTATGAAATGAATAAATAATAGAAAAAAGAAATAATACTTTACAGCGTCACAGAAAGTAGTATAAGGGAGTTAAAACCGAAAAGTATAGAATAATACCAATTCAATAAATATCGTCTGAAATGAACGAATATGAGCGTCTAGTGAGCTATCTTGAATCCAACTGTTGCAAATTTACAATGGTTCAAACAAAGGTGTTGCAAATTTGCAATGCAGGTTATGAATGTAAGTAGAAAGTTAAAAAACAAGAAAAAGTATACAAGGATTACTTATCAAAGCGTCACTTAATAGCTTTATAAGTTCGGACAAAATAAAAAGAGTTCATGAACATATTAATGCACAATACTTTCGCAGACTATGTAATACCCATATTTTCCTAACAAAATATTGTTCTGAAATAAAACTATCAATACATTAAATCTGTATTGGTAGTTTATTATTTTGATAATTACCATAAAATGCAAACATATATTCCGAACGAATATACGAAAATAATATTGACAATTACATTCATATGTTCTATACTTATCTTCAAGAAAAAGCTAAATGAAATACAAAAGACCTATCCAAATCATGCAAACGGTGCTGCAACACCTCTGAACAGATAGGTCTTAACAAAACACACAAATTCAATGCCAGAACTGGCGAGAATTTGACACACAGCAGAAACGCTATGCATATTTCATTATTGCATATTTACTTATCATAAGTCAAGTAATTTCGAGCATTTCTGCAAATTTTCCGAACAGATATTTACAATTACAAAAAATTAATTATAGAGCCTTATTAAAAAAGACATAAGGATTATTTCGTGTACCCAAAAGTAAGCGGTGGATAGCATGTACCTAGACCAAAATAAAGAAAAAACCATAAACTATATATTTCTCTATTTATCAATCTAAATTTATTAAAAATGTTGAAATTAAAAATAGAATAAATAGAAGTATACATTGAACAGCAAATTTTTGTTGTTATTAAAATTTTATAATGAATAAAACAGAAAGGAGATTATCTACTATGAACAGAGAGAAAAGACGAAGACAAGCAAGAGAATGAAATTAATATTACTAATGCTAAAGTTGTTCCATCCAAATGGACAAAACGGAGAATGCAAATATAAATGTAGCTTCCGTCCAAATGGACGGAGGGCAGAATTGAAAAAAGGCTGTATAAAGTTAATGGTTGCGTCCAAATGGACACATCCAAAGATAATATCCGTGATCGGTCAACGAATACTCGTGAACAAGTAGCCAGACTGTCAGGCGTTGGAACAGGTACTGTTGCTAGATATGATGCAGTTATGAAACCTTGTACTAAAAATTCACGAAAGAAAACACAGAAATCCTATTTGCGTTTTAGCTGATAGATATTTCACTAAAATTGTAGAAGTAAGTAATCTCATAGGCAGTCAATAAAAAAGTTGTCTATGTATAAAAAAATAAAAATATTAATGAAAAAATGGAGGACAAGTGATTATGACAAGTTTGAATTTAAGCAATTTAAAGGCAGTATCAGGTGTATTTATATCTGAATCAGATTTTCAAGTGATAGAATTGCAATACAAAGACTATCTGAAAGATAATTCCTATGCAGACAACGATTTAACGGCAGAACAGTTTATTGAGGAATGGATCAAGGAACAAGAATTATTTGGTACATTTAAAGAAACTAAAGATGGCAATATCAAATATTACAATATGGAAGGTGACGATGGCGTTTCTTTGACCACAAGTGAGTTCTTAGACAATGTTGATATGAACTCTTATCATTGGGAGAACAGATGTAGGAGTTATTG
>CATKEA010000238.1 GCA_949746915.1 uncultured Bacilli bacterium | reverse complement strand
TATATAATTTATTTGCTTGTTGAGTGAAGTAGTTATAAATGTTCTGTTAGCTCAGCTGGATAGAGCAATGCCCTTCTAAGGCATCGGTCTGGGGTTCGAATCCCTAACAGGACACCATATTGTAATAAAGCGACTTAAAGTCGTTTTTATTTTTTGAAAATATTTTATTTGTAGATATAAATAAATTACTATAAATAAGTTTCTTTTTCTATGAAAGTGCTTGATAGTTTCCAGTGAAATATTTAAAGTCATATTCTCTTTGATATAGTAAATAACCTTTTTGTTGTTAGAATGAAACAAACATGTTGTATTAGTTAACAATATATTATAAGGAAGTTCTGTTTTTAAGAAATCTATTCACTAAATTATTATAGGTTATATTTTTAACTTGTATTTATTAATTACATATCTGTAACTAATACTTTTTTCACTAATTTTCTTATATTATACACAAGACATGGCAAAAAACTATAAAGTAGGTGTCTTTTTTAGAGTCCTCTTTATAGGTTACATTACTGATTTTTAATTTTAGTTTTATCAAATATATATATACAATATTTAATTGCTTCTATTAAGATAATATAGTCTATATCTGGAAGGAAGCAAACAGCTTTATCTCTTTTTTATTATTGAAAGTATTTTCTATTTTTAACTATTTTACGCTATTACTTTTTATTTAATAGCATTTTTAGTTATTTTTTCAACTTCTTTCCCGTTAACTTCTAGTAAAACTGTATCTACATTGTAGTTATCAAAAACAGAATAAGAAATACTATAACTTACTTCTTCTAAAATATTGTCATTATTAAATAGATGTTCATTGAAATTAAGAACCATTATACCATCTTCTTCTTGATAACTAACGAGCTTAGCATTTTGATTTAAGAATGACATTAAATTGGTATCATATAAGTAATTAGTTGATAAGCTGTCTATTATTATTTTAATTTTATCACGTGAATCATTTACATATTTTGTTACTGGAACATAATAATTGTTATTACTAATTCTATTTAAATAATATACTACTACTTTATTTATATCATTTCTTTTATCAATATCATAGACTTTATTTATTCCAAAATTTTTAGTTAGTGTTTCAGGAAGTTGTTTTTTTGTTTTTGGTAATATTGAAACAGGAATATTTTTTACTTTTAATTTAACGCCATCTACATCAGATAGACTAGTAATACTATAAGTAATTGCTTCGATCATTCTCTCTTCTAAGCTTTCATTTACTGTAAATAGTTCTTCTGAAAAATTTACTACTGCGTTTTTTCCTTCAAGTGTGACATCCTCTATACTTGTACTTTGAGGGATGATTGGTCTTAATCCATTAGGTAATTCTTTTTTATTTCCAATAGTTAGATAGTTAAGTATTTCTTTTATTTTATCTATTGTTGTCTCACCACTCATTAAGAGATCTGTTTTAACTAAAAAGTTATTATTACCTAAAAGATATACTTCATTAGTATAACTTTTATTTACATATTCTAAATCATAGTTAATATTTAAATTATCGTCTTTTATTTTAATTGGAATTAGATATAAGACGATTAAGGTAAACATCGTAAAAGTAGTTATAAATATTTTTCTTATAGCTTTTCTTCTAAGCATAACTATCACCCATTTAATCATATGAAAAGTCGTATACTTTTATACGACTTATAAAGATATTTCTTTTAATTTTAATAGTTCAATAACAGCACTAGCTCGGTTTCTTACACCTAACTTTTGAATAACATTTGATATATGATTTCTTACTGTTTTTTCACTTATTGATAGAATACTAGATATTTCTTTTGTTGTTTTATTAGTGACTAATAAAGAGAAAACTTCATATTCTCTCTCAGTTAATATGCCATTCTTCATGGTATCACTCCTTCTATTTTGTACATACTTACTCATAGTATTCTATGAACTAGTGTTACAAATAGATAGTGATTTTGTCCATTATTTTTCAAATCTTACTGTTATATACATTTTATTTTCAAATTCTTCTTGAACACTTCTCATAATTTTATTGGCTAATGAAGCATCATGATCCTTTTTTATAGAAACAATTTTCACTTCATTATTATCAATTTTTACAAAACTATCTAATTGAAAATCTTTTTTTATTTTTTGTTCAATTTCGGATTCTTTTCCTTTTATATCATTTAAGTTTTTTATCTGCTCATAAGCATTGTTTTTATCTTCGCTTGTTGCATCGCTATTAGTTAGTGTTTCTTTTAGTTCTTCTACTTTAGCATCTCTTTCATCATTTAAACTAACACGCATTGCTACTAAAAGTTCACTTTCTTCGACTGTTACTTTTGTTGCATCTTGTTCTTTATTTACACTAGCTGTTTTTTCATTTGTTGACTTATTATTATTAGTTAGTAAAAGTTCATTTGGCATTGTAATATAATATACGCTTAGTACTAGTATTAAACTAAATAGTGTTAAAAACCACAAATTCTCTTTTTTTATCATTTCTTCATCTCCTATAGAAGATTATGATGATAAATTGAAAATATTACAAAACAACAAATAAAAAGAGCTGTTTTAAGCTCTTGATGCATATTTTCCATCTTTTGTTGAAACTACAACAGTTTCATTTTCATTAATAAACAGTGGAACTTTTATTATCATACCATTTTCAAGTGTTGCATCTTTCATTGCACTACTAGTAGTATTTCCTTTGACAGCTGGTTCAGTAGATGTAATTAGATATTCAATTTTATCAGGAAGAGTTAATCCTAAAACTTCACCTTCATAGAAAGTAATGTTAACCATTAAATTTTCCTTTAAGTATTTACTATCATCACCTAATGTTACTTTATTAAGTTCTACTTGATCATAGGTTTCCATATTCATAAAATAATATGTTCCACCCATCTCATATAAATACTGCATATCCTTTTTCTCAATACGAGCTGCTTGCACTTTTGTTCCAGCATTGAATCGTTCTTCAATAATAGAACCAGTTCTTAAATTTTTTAATTTAGCTGTAACGAAGGCAGCACCTTTTCCTGGTTTTACATGTCCTGTTTCTAACACTGTAAAGATATTTCCATCCATTTGAATAGTCATTCCTACCTTCAAATCATTAGTATTAATCATTTAAAAACCTCCTTTCTCTTTATAGAAATGAAATAAGAGAATAGAAATTCTTACTTTCTTCCTATTTTTAAAACTTTTTTTCGACTATTTTTAACTGCAGAAGTTTGATATTTATTTCTATCTTTTTCTACAGGTAAAGTATAAGAAACTTGATTAGCTTGCATTTCTATTAATTTTGCATAATCAATAAATGTTATAAAATGTCTTAGCATATATCCTCCTTAAAATACTTGGATTATTATTTCTTTTCTTTATGTGTAGTATGTTTTCTACAGTTTGAACAATATTTGCTAAGCTCCATACGTTCTGTAGTGTTCTTTACATTTTTGCTCATTCTGTATCCTTCTTTACCACAAACAGTACATACGAAAGTTTTATTTTGTCTATTTCCTACTTTTGCCACAATAATCCCTCCT
>CATKEA010000237.1 GCA_949746915.1 uncultured Bacilli bacterium | reverse complement strand
TATGTTATTTTTTTAAAAGAAATATAAAAAACTGTTGTTTAACCAGCAGTATTTAACTGAAAAATTGATTTATTTTTTAGTTTTAGTATAATATATAATAGGTGAGAAATATTGAAGTATGAAGTAAAAAGTCAAAATAACCAAAAAGCCTTTGCCAAAGGTATCTTTTTTTATAAGTTATTCTGGCTATTTATGCTTACAAGTTGTCTTGGGGCATATTATGAAGAAATCCTAAATTTAATAAAAACATATAATGCAAGTGGTGAATGGATCTATGTTGTTAGAAGAGGAGTTTTCTATGGTCCATTCAGTCCAGTTTATGGAATTGGAGCTGTTTTTTTTATTGTAATCTTAGGAAGAAATAAAAGACCACTAGTTAAAACTTTTTTATATTCAACCTTACTTGGAGGATCATTTGAATATATAATAAGTTTTCTTCAAGAATTTTTCCTTGGTACAACTTCCTGGAATTATAAAAATCAATTTTTAAGTATTAATGGAAGAACGACCATTCCCATTATGTTAGGTTGGGGACTTTTAGGCGTTGTTTTAATTCATTTCATTTATCCATATATATCTAAATTTTTAGAAAGTTTACCATCAAAGCCCGCTAAAATAATAACTATTATCGCCGTTGTTTTTATGAGTCTTAATATTTTTATTTCATGGGGAGCATTAATTAGACAGACTTTAAGACGTAATGAGATAAAACCAATTACACCACTTGGTGAATATTTTGATAAAACTTTTCCAGATGAAAGAATAAAACAAGTCTTTAATAATATGAAAGAGAGAAAATAAGATGAACTATGTCTATTTAATTGATTGTGTCTGTGGCAGTATTGTACTTTTTGGTATTTTAAGTCTATTAATTGAACAACTAATTATCAAAAATAATAAAAATCATCCTACTAAAAAGGAAACCTCTAATATGAAATTTGCTTGTCTAATCCCAGCTAGATATGAAAGCGAAATAATTGAAGAATTATTTAAAAGCATTGAAAATCAACGACTAAAACCAAATATGGGAGATGTTTATGTCATTGTAGAATCAAAAGAAGATGAAACTTGTAATATTGCTAAAAGGTATGGAATAACTACCTTAATTAGAACTAACCTAAAATTAAAAAGAAAAGGTTATGCTTTAGATGAAGCGATAAAACAGATACTAGCTAGTAACAAAAAATACGATGCATACTTTATAATAGATGCAGATAATATTTTAGATTATGACTTTTTCTATGAAATGAACAAGAGTTATCAAGAAGGCTATGATATAGTAGTTGGATATCGTAATACTAAAAATGGCAATAAAAATTTAATAGCAGCATCTTCAACCTTAACATTTTCTATGATAAATACTATTGGTAATTTATCTAGTAATAAAACAACTGGTAATGTTACAGTATCAGGTACAGGTTTTTTTATCAGAGGTGAGTTTATAGATTCTTGGCAAGGCTATCCATTTCATAGTTTGACTGAAGACTATGAACTAACTTTATATTCAATACTAAATGAAATGACTAGTTTTTATAACACTGATGCCCAGTTTTATGACGAACAACCAACATCATTCAAACAATCTTTTAAACAAAGAGTAAGATGGATAAAAGGATACTTTGAAGCTAGAAAACACTATATCAAAAAACTAAGACAAGCTCTAAAAACGAAAAAAGCTAGAAAAAATTATGGTTCAATTTTTGGCAGTGTAGTAGGAGTAATACCATATCTAATAATGATAATTGGACTCGTGCTATACTTACTTCTTTCAATAACTAATATGATAATTCATCAAGAAATTATCAAAGAAACTGTTTTTAGAATTATCATAATTTTAACAATTACTTATTTATTACTTTTATTATTTACATCTTATATGTTAAAATTAGAAGGAAAGAAATTAAATCTTACAATTAAAACTAAAATAGAAGCAGTTCTTTTTAATCCAATCTTTCTATTAACATATATCCCATGTGCTATAAAATGTCTTTTAGTAAAAGAGATATCATGGGAAAAAATAGAACATAAAGAAAATAAAATAATGAGGTGATAATATGAAATTTAAAGTAGAAAAGCAAGTAGAACTAATGGTCTATCTTTTAAATAAAACAGATTATTCAAAAAATAAAATAAAGTCACTACTAAAGTATCAAAACATTTTAGTAAATGGTAAAATTACTACTAAATATAATCACATATTAAATACAAATGATATAGTAGAAATAACTAATAAAAGAATGCCAAATATCAAAAATATTGAAGTATTGTATGAAGATAATGAATTTTTAGTAGTAAATAAGAAACCTAATCTTTTAACAGTATCTACTGAAAAAGAAAAAAATAGAACTCTTTTTTCCAATGTTTATGACTATATAAAAGAAGTCAATAAAAATAATAAAATCTTTATTGTTCATCGTCTTGATAAAGAAACATCAGGAATTGTATTATTTGCCAAAAACCAAAAAATTAAAGATCTTCTTCAAGAAAAATGGAATGATATTGTAACTCTTAGAGAATATCAAGCAGTAATAGAAGGAAAGCCAAACCCAAGTAGTGGAGAAAAGAAAATGTACTTAAAAGAAAATAAAGAAAAAGTTGTCTATAAAACTAATGATAGACAACAAGGGAAACTTGCTATAACAAAATATAAAACAATAATTACTAATGAAAAATATTCTTTAGTTACCATTGAAATCTTAACAGGACGTAAAAATCAGATTAGAGTAGCTATGCAAGATTTACATACTCCAATAGTAGGTGATAAAAAATACAAAGCTAAAACTGATCCATACAAAAGATTAATGCTTCATGCGACTAGTTTAGAGTTTATTCATCCAGTAACTAAAAAGAAATATAAGTTTACATCAACTCCACCAAACAGTTTTACCACTTTAGCCAGATAAATTTACAAAATATGATTTATATACTATAATTATGGTAATAAATGTTTAAGGAGATGGAATAATGAAATCATTTAGGAATGTCATGAAAATCATGTTTGGAATGTCACTACTTACATCAATAGCCTTTTTAGCTTTAGGAGTATTTATTATAGTAAAACCTGATACTACTTTAGAAATAATTGCTAATATAATCGGTATTTTTATCATTGTAGCAGGTTCAGGTGGAATACTTAGTTATTTTAAAAATCGCGAAGCAGGTGGTATCTTTACTCTAACATATGGAGTAGTAAGTTTAGTAGCAGGATGTGTACTAATACTAAACCCACAAGCCGTTATCAAAGTGTTACCATTTATACTTGGAATATTCTTTTGTATTGGTGGTGCTGTTAAATTACAATATGCCTTTGATTTAAAGCAATATAAAGCTAATAAATGGTATGGAACTTTAATAATAGCATTAATTACTATTTGCTGTGGTGTTCTTTTTATTGTAAATCCTTTTGAAGGTGCTAAAACAATTATGCGAACAATTGGAATAGTTATAACAATTTATTCTATATTAGATATTATTAATTACTGTGTCATAAGACAAGAAGTCAAAAATGTTGAAGCTATATTTAAAAATGACAATGTGCAACAAGCAAATATAAAAGTTATT